>NZ_BAAALF010000023.1:0-60997 GCF_039528135.1 Kitasatospora nipponensis
CGCCGCCCGCGCCAAGGCCGCCGCGGCGGAGGCCACCCGCGCCGCCAACGCCACCGTCGCGATCGCCAACCAGGCCGCCGCCGCGGCCGGTGACGCCCAGCGTGCCGCCAACGACGCCGCGGCCCACGCCGAAGCGCCGCCCCCCCCCGCCGAGCAGGCCGCCCAGCACGCCGGCGACGCGAACACCGCGGCCAACGTCGCCCAGGCGGCCGCCACCGCGGCCGACGCGGACGCCACCCAGGCCGCCCAGTCCGCCCAGCAGGCCCACACGGTCGCCGACGTCGCCCGCGCCAGCGACGCCGAGCGCCTCGCCGCCCAGCAGGCCGCCGAGATGGCCACCGCCGACGAGGCCTCCCGCGAGGCCGACCAGAAGGCGAAGACCGCCGCCTGGGAGTCGGGCAAGGCCACCCGGTTCGCCGCCGACACCGACCAGCTCATCGCGGACGCCACCGCGGCCGGAGTCGACCCGAAGACGGCCGTGCTGAAGGGTCGCCAGGCCGCGTTCCGGCTCCTGGACGCCGGCGGCCCGTGGGTCAAGGCCGCCGCCCAGAGCGCGCTGGAGGGCGACGACTACGCCGTCCAGGCGTTCCTCGGCACCGATCTGGCGGTCGCCCGCGACCGCGACGACCGCACCAGCGTCATGACCGTCGTCCAGAGCTCCGGAAAGATGGAACTGCGCCTGGCCGCGGAGGCCGCCTCGGTGGGCACGCCGGACCAGGTGAAGGCGTTCCTGGCCACCGGCCAGTACCCGGGCAAGGACGACGACGACCGCGTCGCGCTCTCGCAGATCATGGCCGCCGGCGGCCCGGGGGTGAAGGCCGCGGCCGGCAAGGCGCTCGACGGCACGATCGACGACGTCCGCGCGTTCCTGGCCACCGGCCAGTACAAGGCCCGCGACGACGACAACCGCGTCCTGGTGACCCAGGCCCTGGCCAGTGGCGGTCCCGAGGTCAAGGCGGCCGCCCAGGCCGTGCTGTCCGGACCGGCCGACCGCCTGGTGCCGTTCCTGCAGACCGACCTGCCCAAGGCCCAGCAGCGCGACGCGATGACCGCCACCCACGTCGCCACCATCGCGTCCTACCTCGCCACCATGGACGGCTCGGTCGCCCAGGCCCGCCAGTACGCGGCCCAGGCCGCCCAGGCCTACGCCACCGCCCGTGGCGCCGCGAACGAGGCCGCCGGCTACGCCAACCAGGCCGGCCAGTCCGCCCAGCAGGCCCAGGGCTTCGCCAACCAGGCCGCCCAGTCCGCCCAGGCCGCCCAGGCCAGCGCCCAGCAGGCCGCCGGCTACGCCAAGCAGGCCCAGGCCGCCGCGGCCTCCGCCAACGCGGCGGCCCGCAGCGCCAGCGTCTCCGCGGCCGCGGCCACCAGCTACGCCGCGCAGGCGAGCAAGTACGCGACCGATGCCAAGAACGCCGCCGACCAGGCGAACGCCTCGGCGGTTGCCGCTGCCAAGAGCAGGGACGAAGCCTATGCGGCCGCCAGGGAGGCCGCGCAGCTGATCATGTCGAAGCAGCAGGCCGACGCAGCCGACGGCGGCCAGATGCAGAGCGAAACCGCCGCCGTGGACGACGACGGCCGTGTCTCGTACGTCGACGTCGTACCCCACGGTGATCTCAGTCAGAAGGCCCAGAGCTGGGACGAATCCAGGTGTTTCACGGTCGCATGGCGGAACGGCGACAACTGGCACCGGAATCCGGCAGGGAAGGACGTCTGCACGGTACCGGCGAAGATAAATATCACCGGTCAGGTCGACTACTTCCTGAGGACGTGCCCGGAACCGAACATCTCCATCGCGGCATGCCATGGAAAGTACAGTGTCTGGGACACGCTCCTGGTGGACACGAAGTCGATCAATATCGTCGTCGACGGCACGGTCGAACTCGATGAGGCGTACTTCCAGCACAACACCTGCTACGGCGGGGAAAGCGGCGGGACGGGATGCCTCACCAGCGACATGGCGGTCGCCCTGGTACAGGACTTCTGGGACTGCGCGAAGAACCCCGGCCTGAACGCCGCTTGCGGCTGGGCGGCGTCCAACTTCATCCCCTTCGGTACCCTCGGTAAAGCCGCCAAGGGAATCATCGCATTCCGCTACGCCCTCGAGACGGGGACCGACCTGGCGCAGGCCAAGATCGCCCTCCAGGTATCCCTCGACGGCATCAAGGACGCAACCGCCGGCAAGCTGCTGGCCACCGCCGACGCCATCACCGCGTACCGCCTCACCCTCAAGGACGGCGTCGGTACCGATGCCGCGCTCGAGGCGCTGCGGCAGGACCGGAACGTCGAGCGCTCACTGGTCGACCATCTGGAGACCGAGCGCGACATCGCGACGTACGGCCGCACCTGTCCGACCGTCCCGTCCGCCAGTCACAACAGCTTCCCCGCCGGCACCGAAGTGCTGATGGGAGACGGCACCACCCGTCCCATCGAGACCATCCGGGTCGGCGACCTGGTGACAGCGGCGGACCCCGTCACCGGCGCCGGCGGCCCGCGCGCGGTGACGAACACCATCTACACCCCGGACGACCTCGACTTCACCGAACTGACGGTTGATCCCGGGAACGGAACCAAGGGATCCGTCACCGCCACCGACCACCACCCGTTCTGGGTGGAGTCCACCCGCGCCTGGACCGACGCGGCAGCCGTCCAGGTCGGCGACACCCTGCGCACCGACACCGGCGCCACCGCCCAGGTCGCGTCGATCCGGCACTGGACCGGGTTGCAGCCGGCCTACAACCTGACCGTCGCCGACCTGCACACGTACTACGTGCTGGCCGGCACCGTCCCGGTGCTGACCCACAACCTCGACTGCTTCGGGCAGATCCAGAACATCGCCAAGAAGCTGCCCAACTGGGTCAAGGACGCCAAGACCCGCGGGTTCATCCTGTCAACGGGAGCGGATGGCTCGAAGACCGAGGCGGTGGACCTCGTGAGTGGGTACAACGAGGACAGGGATGCGATCAACTCCTACTTCGTGTCCCTCGGTGTTCCGGACGGTCTCTCGGTGGTCGCCGATGTGGAGGTGAAGCTCGCATGGAAAATGCGAATCTCCGGGCGGAAAAACCTGGAGATCGTGATCAACAAGCCCACCGGTCCGTGCACGGGACCCTTCTCCTGCACTGCGGCGGTGCCGCACATCCTGCCCGAGGGGTACACTCTGACGGTCTGGTACAAGGATGAGTTCGGCGTACTCGCAAAGGATCCCGTCCCGCTGGTGGGGAAGGCCGCGCCTCCCCGAGCGAATGGGTGATCGACAGTGCTCCTCAATGTTCATGTCGGCGGTCAATGGCGCCACGGCGAGACACCGGAAGAGAAGTCCCGGCTGATCTCGGAGGTTTTCGGGATTCTTGAGGAGAAGGGGAGCGGGGGGCCGGACTGGAGGCCCGGAGAGATCGCCTGGTTCTCTTTTTCCGAGCAGCCGTACGGTGCTGACAGCTGGCCCGACAACTGCTTGGCGGTATCCGTCAACGCATCGTCCGGCTACGGTGGCCTGGTGTGGTTCTTCAACGGCGGGAAGAGCGGGAGGAAGGGGGGCGTGTATGACAGGACGTGGGTGTCCGACAATCCCGCGCCACCCGATTTCGACCCCCGGGTCGTGTCGGATCCGGGTCATCCGCTCTTCCACGACCCAGCCAGCACCCTCCC
Organism: Kitasatospora nipponensis; assembly: GCF_039528135.1. NCBI lineage: Bacteria > Bacillati > Actinomycetota > Actinomycetes > Kitasatosporales > Streptomycetaceae > Kitasatospora > Kitasatospora nipponensis. Next base: position 3,649 of record NZ_BAAALF010000023.1, read on the forward strand.
GGTCGCGCAGGTGCGGCGGGCCGTCGAGGAATACGGTCACAACGGCACCGGAGACCGCCCGGAATGCATCGGCTGGATCGGCGGAGGCATGAGCGGACAACGCGATGACCGCGAACCGGTGATCGACACGGTCGAAGAACCGGAAATCGACTGGGACAGCATCCACTAGTACTCCGCACCACCGCTCGGGCGATCCGCACGCGGCCCCGGCAAGGACCTCTCACGGTCCCGGCCGGGGCCGCGTGCTGTCCGGCTCGGGGCCCGTCAGTGGCGGGCGAAGGAGCGGACGAAGTCCGCGGTGGCCGAGCCGACGCCGGTGACGTCGTCGTAGCCGGGCGTGGTCTTCAGCGTGGTGTCGTGGTCCGGCTGGGCGAGGTAGCCGTCGAAGCTGCCCGGGGTCTCCCAGCTCGGCAGGAACATCAGCACCGAGGGGGCCTGGCCGGCCGGCGCGGGAAGCACGTCGTGGATCGCCGGGGTGGTGCGCAGCTTGTAGAGCAGCGGGTTGGCGAAGCCGAGGGCGTGGCCCGAGGCCTGTGCGGCGTCCGCCTCCAGGGCGGTGATCAGCGGGGAGGAACCGCTGGTGCCGGCGCCCAACTCCTCGTGGTAGGCGCCGCCGGGGGTGGTGAAGCCGACCAGCCAACCGGTGGCGCGATCGCCGTCCGCGGAGACGTCCGGCAGCTCGCGGTGGGCCGGGGCGGTGCCGCCGGCGTTGGCCAGCGCCGGGGGGACCACGCTCTTCTGGTACCAGGGTTGAGCGATCAGGCTACTGCGGCCGCCACCCGAGCCCATGAAGAACGGTCCGGGCGGCGGGGTCAGGTATCCGGTGCCCTGCGGGTTGACCTGCGCCGCGTTGGCGCCCCAGCCGAGCTCGCCGGCCACCTTGCCGTTCCTGTCGATCTCCAGGGTGGTGCCGCCGACGGCGGTCGCCCACTGGTCGGAGGCCGGGAAGATCACCGAGCTCGGGCCACCCGGGTCCGCGCCGTCCCCCTCGTCGCCGGAGGCGTAGTCGAAGCCGATGCCCTCCAGCGCGCCCTGCTCGAACATCTGGTCCCAGGCCACCACGGTGGCGGGCGAGTCGGAGTCCTCCCTGGTGGCGAACGAGTCGGTCACCACGTCGGCGAGGTGCTGGTCCACGATCCGGGTGTGGGCGTCGAGGAACGCCCTCGAACCGCCCGCGCCGGTGTCGCAGTCGGCCCCGACATAGACCACCTTCGCGTCCGGGGCCGCGATGTGGAGCGTCTCCACGTCCAGCGGCTCCTCGGGCGCGTCGGAGGCACCCCGGCAGGTCGCGGCGAAGTTCGGGCCGAAGTTCTCGCTGTACTGGCCGGGCGCGAAGCCGGGCAGGCCGTGGGCGGCGAAGAACGTGTCGGCGTCGGCCTCCATCGTGGGCAGCGCGCCGTCCAGCACCACGGCCACCGTGCGGCCCTTGCCCGTGTAGGGGCTGTTCGTGACGCCGTAGGCGTCGCGCAGCTGCTGGGGGGTGTAGCCGCAGACCTGGTCGATGGCGGTGGTGCGGCCGTCGACGGGCGGGATCGCGGAGCTGCTCTGGCCCCACCACGTCGAGCACGGCGGCGCGGCCGCGGGGGCCCCTGCCTGGGAAGTCGCCGCCTGGGGTGTCACAGCCTTGACGGCCGTCCGGGGAGGCGCGACCTTCGTGGCCGTCGGCGCGGGCACGGCCGTCGGCACGGGCGATGCCGTCGGCGCGGACGAGGCGGGCGCGGCCGTCGTGGTGGGGTCGTCGGGGATGACGGGATCGGTGTCGTCGAGGCCGAGCACCGTGCTGATGTCGTGGCCGAGCGCGGCCGGGACCGAGATGCCGCTCGCCGGGAAGGCGAGGGCCGGGGGCTGACCGGGCTGCCGGGCGTAGCCGTGGATCGTGGTGGCGAAGGCCTTCTGCACCTGGTCCACGGTGGCGGTGACCGCCAGGTAGTGGGCGGTGGCGCCGGTGACGTGCATGCCGAAGCCGCTGAGCCAGTCGCCGACCCTCGCCGTCTGGGCCGGGGTGGTGCCGTACCGCTGGGCGAACTGGGTGGGCGTCAGGTAGTGGGCGTAAGCGGGGTCGGCCGGGTCGGAGACCCGCTGCGCCGCCTTGGCCATGCCCACCGGGTCCTTGCCTGCCAGGTAGACCCGCAGCGACAGGCCCCAGTTGCCCGGGGCCGCGCCGGTGTCGGCCGGCGCCCCCTGGCCCGCGGCCGTGACCCAGCCGGGGATGGCGGAGGCCAGGTCGACGCGGGCCGGGCTCGCGGCGTCGGCCGCCGGTGCCACCGCGCCGGTCACGACCAGCGCGGCCGCGGCCGCGGTGGCGGCCAGGCGGGCCGTCCGCGGTCGCGGTGGGGCGGGGTGAAAGGACATGGCGGGGGAGGACGACTGGTGGGGCAAGATCTCACACTCCATCAAAGAACGGCGGACGCAAGCACTCTGGCGGCAGGTGGCCGCTCGGAGGTAACTCACGTGTCGGCCCGCCACTTCGGTCGCACCGCCCCCACGCGGCGGGAGAGCCGGCTGCGCTGGAGGTGCGCGACGCCAGACGTACGCGACCCCTGCGAGGTGACGTGTCGGCGGACGTCCGCGTGCCGGCCACCTGGACCGTGTTCGATCAGAGCCCGGTGGCCAGCCAGGTGGAGACGGCCGCGGCGACGACGAGCCCGGCGTTGAGTGCGACCCGGCGGTCCTCGCCGGCCAGGTGGACGGCGATCGCGCCGGCCTGCAGGAGCACGAGGCCGATGGCCGCGACCGCTGCCAGCCAGGGCGCGATGCCGCTCAGCGGCGGCAGGACCAGACCCGTCGCGCCGAGGATCTCGACCACCCCCAGTGCCCTGAGGGCGGGCAGGGGTACGCGGTCGACCCAGGCCATCATCGGTCGGAGTTGATCGCGGCTGCGGATCAGCTTCAGCGTGCCCGCGTAGAGGTAGAAGAGCGCGAGCGGTGCCGCGACGATCCCGTAGGCGATGTTCATCGTTCCCTTTTCCCGGGCCGGCCGGCCCGTACTGTGCCTCGACTTCAGGCGAGGTCGGCGGCGGAGTTACCGGCAGGCTCGGCGGCGGGGCCGGCGGCGAAGTCGGTCGCCGGCTCGGTCGCGTAGCGGCTCATCGCGTCGATGTTGGCCTGTGGCGTCAACGGGCGGCCGCCGGCGAGCACGTCCTGGAGGTCGCGGAAGTACTGCACGTACAGATCGGGGGTGAACGTGCTGAGCATGACGGCGGGTTGGTCGCTCACGTTGGCGAAGGTGTGCGGGGTACCGGGCGCCACCATCACGAGCGTGCCCGCGGTGGCGTCGTGGTCCTTGTCCCCGACGGTGAACCGCACGGTGCCGGAGAGGATGTAGAAGCCCTCGTCGTGTCGGGCGTGGCGGTGCTGCGGCGGCCCCTGGGTGTGCGGGGCGAGGACGGACTCGGCGATCGCGAGGCGGTGCCCGGTGTGGCTGCCGTCCTCCAGGACGCGCATGCGCGTGGTGCCCAGAACGATCGTCTCGCCCTCACCGGGACCCACCACCGATACGGCGGGGTCGGTCGGCAGCTGGCTGGTCTTCGCTTCTTCGGTCATGCACACGAGTGCACCGCCGGGGACGTGCCCGTGTCCAAGACCCATCCCGCGATGCCGATGCCTCCTGGGTATCGTGGCAGCGTGGAGCTACGGACCTTGCGGTACTTCGTGGCGGTCGCCGAGGAACTGCACTTCGGCCGGGCCGCCACCCGACTGCACATGAGTCAGCCGCCGCTGAGCCGGGCGATCAAGCAGCTGGAGGCCGACGTCGGGGCCCTGCTGTTCACCCGCTCCCCCACGAGCGTCACGCTCACCCCGGTCGGCACGGTGCTCCTCGACGAGGCGCGGGCCCTGCTCGACCACGCCGACCGGGTCCGGGTGCGCGTGAGGGCGGCGGCCGGCGTCGCGACCATCACCATCGGCATCCTGGGCGACGGCACCGATCCGGGCGTGGCCAGGCTGGCCGCCGCCTTCCGCCGACGCCACCCCGGCATCGACATCCGCATCCGCGACACCGACCTGACCGACCCGACCTGCGGGCTGCGCGCCGGACTGGTCGACGTCGCGCTGACTCGGGCGCCGTTCGACGGGACGGCCCTGACCGTGCGCGAGCTGCGGACCGATCGGGTCGGCGTGGTCCTGCGCGCCGACGATCCGCTGGCCCGCCGCGACCGCCTGCGGCTGGCCGAGCTGAGCGACCGCCGCTGGTTCCAGTTCCCGCCGGGCACCGACCCCGCCTGGCAGTCCTACTGGAACGGTGGCGCCCCGCGCGAGGGCCCCGTGGTGCGCGCCGTCCAGGAGTGCCTGCAGACCGTGCTGTGGAACGGCACGGTCGGCCTGGCCCCGCTCGGCCACGACCTGCCCGCGGAGTTCGCCGTGGTGCCGCTGGCCGACATGGAGCCGAGCCGCGTGGTCGTGGCGTGCAACGAGGGCGACACCAACCCGTTGATCCGATCCTTCGTCGAGATGGCGACAGCCGCCTACCGTCACTGAGCGCGGGGGGACGGGAGCGCCTGCCGCACTGTCCGCCACCGTGCATGCCGTGTGACCCGACGTCAGGCGCCGGCCCGAGAACCGTGTGGACACGTCGTGAAGCCCTGTCATATGGTCCGCCAGGCCTTGGACGCCCTGCGGCCAAGGCGTCACCGGTACCACCCTCCGCCTTCCACTTCGCGTCCCTGAGAGGTCCGCCTTGGCCACGGCCCACCGTCACCCCGGCTGGCGCAAGCTGTTCCGCACCCTGGTCGGTGCCCTGCCCGTCGTCGTCGCGACCCTGGTCGCGCTGCCGACCGCGGCGCACGCGAGCACCACCGCCCCCTGCGACATCTACCGTTCCCACCAGACGGGTTGTGTCGCCGCGCACAGCACCGTCCGGGCCCTGTTCGGCGGCTACACCGGTCCGCTCTACCAGCTCACCCGGGCCTCGGACGGTGCGACGCACGACGTCTCCGGCCTCGCGGACGGCTATGCCGACGCCGCCGACCACGACGCCTTCTGCGCCGCCACCAGCTGCACGATCACGAAGATCTACGACCAGACCCAGAACCACAACGACCTGGTCCCCGGCCCCCAGGGCGCCTGGGGCACCGGCGCCGACCGTCCCGCCGACGCGAACGCGCTGGCGATCACCGCGGGCGGGCACAAGGTGTACGGGGTCTGGATCACCCCGGGCGTGGGCTACCGGTACACGGGGCGGGCCGCCGGGGTCGCGGTGGGCGGTCAGCCGGAGGGCGCGTACCTGGTCGCGAGCGGCGGCCACGCCAACTCCGGCTGCTGCTTCGACTACGGCAACGCGGAGGCGGAGCCGACCGACACGGGCAGCGGCCACATGGACGCCATCAACCTCAGCACCACCTGCATGTTCGGGCCCTGCACCGGATCGGGCCCCTGGGTCGAGGCCGACCTGGAGGACGGCCTGTTCCGGGGCGGCAACGGCGCCAACACCGCCAACCTGGGCAACAACAGCCCCTACGTCACGGCGATGCTGAAGAACGACGGCAGGACGACCTTCGCCCTCAAGGGCGGCAACGCCCAGGCCGGCGGCCTGAACACGTGGTGGAGCGGTCCGCTGCCCAGCACGTACACGATGCAGCAGGAGGGCGGCATCATCCTGGGCATCGGCGGTGACAACAGCAACTGGTCCGAAGGCACCTTCTTCGAGGGGGTCATGACGGCCGGCTACCCGAGCGACGCCGCGGAGGACGCCGTACAGGCGAATATCGTCGCGGCGGGCTACTCCGGTCAGACCGGTGTCCCCAACGGGGCGCACAGCATGGTCGCGGGCTCCCGGGCGACCGTCATCGACCACAACGGCGCCACCGCCGTCTACGCCCTGGGCACCGACGGCAAGATCTACGAGGACTACCAGCGCACGCCGGGCGCGGGCAACTGGTCCGGCTGGGAGCTGGGGCTCGGTGCGGGCACCCCCTACGGCCGCACCGGCATCGCGAACGGCTTCGTCAGCTCGCCGAGCGCCTTCGTGGACTCGGCCGGCAAGACCGTGGTGACCGCGATCGACGGGTCCGGCAACCTGGAGGAGAACTACCAGACCGTGCCGGGCGGCGGCCCGTGGTCGGGGTGGCACTACTACAACTCGCCGCTGCCGACGGGGGTCACGTTCGTCGGTACGCCGGTCTCGACCAAGGACGTGAACGGGGTCAACGTCACCTACGTGACCGGCACGGACGGCAACGTGTACGAGAACTACCTGAAGTCCGGTGTGGGCTGGAACGGTTGGGAGCTGGCGCTGGGCGCCAGCGGTGCGCTGGTCAGCTCGCCGAGCGTCTTCGTGGACTCGGTCGGCAAGACCGTGGTGACCGCGATCGACCGCTCGGGCAACCTGCAGGAGAGCTACCAGACCCTGCCCGGCAACGGTCCGTGGTCGGGCTGGCACCACTACAACTCGCCGCTGCCGACGGGGGTCACGTTCGTCGGTACGCCGAACTCGGTGAAGGACGGGAACGGCACCAACGTGACGTTCGTGACCGGCACGGACGGCAACGTGTACGAGAACTACCTGATCCCCGGCGTGACGTGGCACGGTTGGGAGCCGGCGCCGGGCACCAGCGGTGCGCTGGTCAGCTCGCCGAGCGTCTTCGTGGACTCGGCCGGCAAGACCGTGGTGACCGCGATCGACGCCTCCGGCACCGTGGAGGAGAGCTACCAGACCGTGCCGGGCAGTGGTCCGTGGTCGGGCTGGCACACCTACGACTCGCCGCTGCCGTCCGGGGTCTCCTTCGTCGGCGTGCCGAACTCGCTGAAGGACAGGAACGGCACCAACGTGACGTACGCGCTGGGGTCCGACGGCAACGTGTACGAGAACTACCTGATCCCCGGCGTGAAGTGGAGCGGGTGGCAGCCGGCGCTCGGCACCCCGCCGGTGGGGCTGATCCAGTTCTGACCGGGTGGGTGGAGCCGGAACCGGGCGTCGGTGGCGAGCTGGTCGCCGGGGCTCGGTTCCGCGTTCGGGTGTCGTCAGTCGTTCAGGCGTCAGTCGTTCAGGCGTCAGTCGTCAGTCGTCAGTCGTCAACGGTGAAGACCGCTGCCGTGCGCGTGTCGGGGCTGGCGCCGAGGCCGATGACCGCGGCGTCCTCGGCGGGTAGGGCCCGGCCGTAGCAACCGGCGCGGCCGGCCGGGGTGATGAACATCCCCCAGACCGCGTGCCAGTCGCTGACCTCTCCGCTCCGCGGGTCGAGGACCGGTTCGGTGCGTGGGACGACCCGGCGCTGGACGACGGCTCCGGTCCGGCGGCCCGAGGCCAGGGCGGCGGCCCAGGCCTCGTCCGACATCTGCCAGCCGGCCACGACGCCCTTTCCGCTGTTGCCACCGTTGGGTTTGAGCAGCAGCCTGTCCCGATGTGACCGCGCGTAGTCGTCCACGCGGCCGTCCAACGCCCGGGTCCAGGGCACCAGTCGGTCGATCAGGGCGCGCTCGGCGCCCGAGAACGCACCGTGGAACGCGGGGTCGTGGAGCAGGGCGAGACAGCCCTTGTTGCCGTACAACTCGCCGCCCATCGGGGTCCACAGCACCACGCGCCCGTCCTGGTGCGCGTGGACGAGGCGTTCGAGCAGCGACTCGGATTCCGCGTCGCCGCAGATCTGCCCGACGCCGAACGCCCGCAGGACGACGTCGACGCGGGGTGTGTCCGGCTCGCAGGTGAGGACGAGGGCGCCGTCGCGGACCTGGACGTCGGGGAGCTCGCCCAGACGGAAGTCCAGTCCACAGCCGCGCATCAGTTCCTGCAGGGGCTCCCAGCCGTGCCGGTAGCGGTCCAGCTCGCCGGGCGCCTCCACCAGGGCGATGACCGGCTCCCGGCCGTGAGTGACCGTCAGGCCGGCCGTCCGCAGCGTCCGGGCGACCTGGCGACCGGTGTCGGTGAATCCCAGCCGGTGGGCGGCGGCGAACGACGCGAAGGAGGGAACGCCCAGCAGTGCGTTCGGGAGCCCGCCCGCGCGGTCGATGCCGCCGAGCTGGCTGACGATGTTGAACTCCAGCAGCTTGAAGCCGTCGCCGTCGTGGTACATGTCCGTGCGTCCGTAGCGCGGCGGCGGGGATGCGCCCAACCGGCGCAGGAGGGCCGACTCGCGCGCCCCGACGCCGAGAGCGGCGTGGAAGCGCCCGTGGTCACCGTCGAAGAGACGTGCCGGGAGTGAGACCAGCACATCGAACAGGGCGTCCGCGTCCCGCTCGAAGGCACGGAGTTCGGCCTCCGGGACGAACAGCGGGCGCGGCAGCAGACGGTGCCCCGACGTCCGGGTGAGCACCGGCGGAAGGTCGGCGTCCGCCACCGCGTGGCGCAGTCGGCTTCCGGGGGCCCGGCATTCCTCGAGGTAGAGCTCAGTGGTGCGGTCCATCAGCCGACTGCTCCCCCGTTGGCAGAACGAAACCCGTGCAGAGTTCCACGCACCGACTCCCCGCCGCAAGGGGATCCGGACCGGGACGTCGCCCCGGTCCGGCCGACCTGCGCCATCGCCTGGGAAGTCGCGTCGTTTCCGCCGGCCACCGGCGGTCACATTCCGGAGGAAGTGGACGTTGTGCGTCAAGGGACACAAACGTCCTGTAGCGGATCAGGCCAGCTCAATTGCCCTGCCACGGAGGCAATGCCATGAATTCCCGCGCGGCACGGGCCTTCCGTTTTCCCATTCGTGGACATCCTGTGTCTTCCGGTGCCAACCCTCTTGCGCACACCCCCGGTCATGAACCACAGTCTGGCGGAGCCGCCCACGGGCCCGGCGGGCCACGAACCCCCCGGGATCGCACTGCGGCAACGCGTGACAGCTGGCTGTATCCACCGACACCCGCCGATCGTTTCTCACAAGAAATCGAGAACATGCGGATTGCGCTCGTCTCCATGCCGTGGCACCTTCTGGCGACACCGTCCCTGCCGCTCGGGATCCTCCGGGTCCAGACGGACAAGTGCCGCCATCGGCACGACGTGCGCTCGCACTTCCTGAACCTGCGCTGGGCCGAGCACCTCCACGAGGTCAGCGCCGGCGCCATCACGCCGGAGGACTACGACTACGTCGCGAACATCGGCGTCTGGCACGGCATGGGCGACTGGGTGTTCACCTCCGCGCTGTACGGGACGCCGCACTGGCGGCGGGATCGTTTTCGCGCCTATCTGGCGGAGCACGGCGTGAATCCGGGAAAGTCCGAGGCCATGGCCGAGCACGCCGCGGAATTCGTCACCGCCATGGCGCGGGAACTCGTCGCCGAGGAGCCGGACGTCATCGGATTCAGCAGCACCTTCCAGCAGAACGTGCCGTCGCTCGCCCTGGCCAGGGCCGTCAAGGAAATCGCCCCGCACATTCCGATCCTGCTCGGCGGCGGGAACTGCGACGCACCGATGGGGCCGGCACTGCAGCGGAACTTCCCCTTCGTGGACTACGTCATCAGCGGTGAGGCCGAGCAGTCCTACGTGGATTTCCTCGACCATCTCGACGGCGAACTCCCGGCGGAAAAGGTCCACGGCCTGTCCTGGACCTCGAAGGACGGGACCACGGTGACGAACGGGCCCGGTCCGCTGCTCGCGATGCGCGACGTGCCCTGTCCCGATTTCGGTGACTACTTCGGTGAACTGGAGAGGAGCCCGGTCAGGTCGTTCATCAAGCCGACCCTGCTGTACGAGGCGGCGCGGGGCTGCTGGTGGGGCGAGAAGCACACCTGCACCTTCTGCGGGCTCAACGGACTGACCATGAAATTCCGCTCCCGCCCACCGGAGCAGGCCCGCCGCCATCTGCAGGACCTCGTGGAACGCCACCGCATCCTCGACATCGTGGCGGTCGACAACATCCTCGACATGGCGTACCTGCGCACGCTCCTGCCCGAACTGGCCGCGGCGGACCTCGACGTGAACTTCTACTACGAGGTGAAGTCGAACCTCGGGGAGGAGGACGTCGCCCAGCTCCGCGCCGCGGGCCTGGTCCACATCCAGCCGGGCATCGAGAACCTCAGCTCGGACGTGCTGAAGATCATGGACAAGGGGGTGCACGCCACCCAGAACATCCGACTCCTCCGCAGTTGCGAGGAGCACGACGTGACCGTCGACTGGAACTACCTGTACGGCTTCCCCGGCGAGCGGGAGGGCGACTACGCCGCCGTCCTCGACCAGTTGCCCGCCCTGTCCCACCTCCAGCCGCCGGCGGGCCGCGTCCGCATCCTGCTGGAGCGCTACAGCCCCTACTTCGAGCGCCCGGAACTCGGCTTCCCCGAGCGCCGCCCGGCCGCCCTGTACGGCCATGTGTACGACCTGCCCGAGGCCGAACTCCAGGACCTGGTCTACCAGTTCGACTCTCCAGCGGTCGGCGTCCAGGAGTCGACGGCCGCCCGCCTGCGCGCGGCGATTCTGACCTGGCGTCAGAACTACCCCAGCAGCAGCCTGCTGGCGAGCCACGACGACGAGGGGGCCCTGCTCGTCGAGGACCGTCGGGCGGGCTGGCCGCAGCGCCTGATCAGGCTGGAGTCCGCGCAGGCCGCCGCGTACCAGGTGCTCCGGACGCCCCGCAACGCGCTCGCGCTGCGCAGGCGGCTGGCCGACGAGGGCCATGACGTCGACGCGTCGCAGGTCGAGGCCTGGCTGGACTCCTGGAAGCAGCAGGGGCTGGTCTTCGAGTCCGACGGGCGCTTCGTCGCCCTGGCCACGAACCGGGCGAGCATCAAACGCGGTGCGCTCCCCGCCCCGCGGCCGGCCGCGCCCGAGGCGGGCGAGGTCCGCACCGTGTCCTTCGTGCCGGAGCGGGCACAGGAGGCGCTGGAGTTCGTCGGCACGCTGCGGGACCACACCTCCCGGGCCCAGGGGCTCGCCTGGAGCACCGACCTCGGCGGCCTCCCCGATCCCCGCCTGCTCTACCACCTGATCCCTCCCACGCGGGCGGACCGGCCGGCCGAGCTGGACAGCTGGCGCGAAGCCCACCGCTACGGCCTCCTGCACTACCGCCGAGGACCCGGCTTCGTCGTCGTCCACGACTCCCGTCCGGGCGCCCGCCGGGCCGAGATCGTCCTGGACACGCCCGGATCCGGTGACCTCCTGGACCACTACGCCACGCCTCGGCCGTTGCCGACCGCGGACCACCCCACCTTCCCGGCGGTCCAGGACCTGCTCCACGACGGCCTGTTGCTCGCCCTGGGCGGGCTCGCGGTCGCGCTGCCCCACCGCCTGCACCGACTCCCGCTCCCCATCGAGGTGCTGGGGCACGGATGAGACCCCCGCCGGGCGCCGCCCGGCGGAACACCCGCAGCCACCCCACCGGGGACACCTCCCCGACCGCGGTGCGCGCCTGCACAGGAGGGAGAACACCATGGGTTACATCCACTGAAGCTGACAGCCGTTGCGGCCATGCCCGCGCACGTCGGCATGGCCGCAACGCCGTTCCGCTCCGAGGACGCGGCGCACATCCGCTCCGCAGACCCATGCACACGAAGGAGGCCGGCCATGGACGCGCAGACGCAGGCAGTGCGGGATCCGATCTACAACCCGCTGGCGCCGGACGTCATCGCCGACCCCTACCCGTTCTACCGGCGGCTGCGTGAACGGAGCCGGGTCTACCGGCACGCGGTGCTGAACTCCTGGGTGCTCACCGGGTACGAGGAGTGCCGGCAGGTCCTGGGCGACACGGCGGCCTTCGGCTCGGACTTCCGCCGGGTCGGCGCCCCGATCCCCGACGCCCAGCTGAGCGTGCAGTCCCTGGACCCGCCCGACCACGGCGCGATCCGGCACCTGCTCGTCACCGCGCTCCACGAGCAGTCGCCCCTCGCGATGGCCGACCGGGTGACCGAGATCGCCACCGCACACGTCGCGGCGCTGCGCGGGCAGGGCCGCCCGGTCGACCTGGTCCGGCAGTTCGCGCGTCCCGTCGCCCTGCGCACCATGAGCGAGTTCCTCGGGGTCGAGGCGCCCGACGGCCCCCGCTTCGAGGAGCTGTCGAACGCCATCGTGCGCAGCATGGACGCCGGCCTCGATCCGAGCCGCGCGGAACCGGGGACGCTGGCCCGGGGCGAACTCAGCCGGCTCGTCGAGGGGTGGCTGCGTGACAGCGACGGCACCGGTTTCATCGGCGCGGCACGACGGGCGGCCCTCGCCTCGCCGCAGGTGCCGCCCGCACTGCTGGCGAACTCGCTGCGCGCGGTCCTGCACGCCGGGTACGAGTCGGTGAGCCGTCTGCTGGGCAACGCGCTGGCACGGCTGGTCGCCGACCCCGCGCTGCTCGCGGGAGCCGGCGACCCGCCCCGGCTCGAGGGCCTGGTCGAGGAACTGATCCGACTGGACGGACCGGTGCAGGCCGATGCGCGCGTCGCCACCCAGGACCGCGTGGTGGGCGCGGAGACCATCCGCCGGGGCGAGGTCGTCGTCCTGTTCCTCGCGGCGGCCAACCGCGACCCCGACGTCTTCGCCCACCCCGACGACGTCGATCCCGGGCGGCGCAGGGGCGTTCACGTCGCCTTCGGCCGGGGCGCGCACGCCTGCCTGGGTGCGAGCCTGGCCACCTCGCAGCTGCGGGCCGTTCTCACGGCACTGGCCGGCTCGGGTCTGCACCTCACCGCCGCCGCGCCGCCGGTGTTCGACCTGACCGCGACCCTGCGGGGACCGCACTCGCTCCCGGTCCACGCCCGCTGAACCCGACCCGCCGTTCCCCTGGATCACCGAGCGAAGGACCCGCCACCGTGGAAGCCGAGCGCAGTCGAGCCGGACGTCTCGCCACTCTCCTGGACGGCCATGTCGTCACCCAACTCATCGCCTCCGCGGTCCGGTTCGGGATCCCGGACCAGCTGGCCGGCCGGACGCTGACGGACGAGCAGCTCAGCGCGGCCACCGGCATCGGCGTCCCCGTGCTGCGCCGCTACCTGCGCGCCCTGCGGGGGCTGGGACTGGTCGAGGAGGTCGGCGCGGCCGAGTACCGCGGCACCGCGCTCGCGGACCTGCTCCGCAGCGACTCCGGTTCCCTCCACGGACACTCACTGATGGCGGGGGACGACTACTACGGCGCCTGGGCCGAGTTGGACCACGCCCTGCGATCCGGCGAGTCGGCGTTCGAGCACCGCCACCGGCGCTCGCTGTGGGACCGGCTGAACGAGGAGAGCCAGGTCGCGCAGTCCTTCACCCGCACCATGCGGTGGAACAGCGAACGCGCCCTCGACGAGGTCCTCGGCCTGTACGACTTCTCGGCGGCCGGGACCGTCGCCGATCTCGGCGCGGGGCACGGCACGCTGACGGCCGGACTGCTGGAGCGCCATCCGCGGTTGCGCGCCGTCGTGTTCGAACAGCCCGCCGTCCTCGAGCACGCCCGCCGGGCGCTCACGGAGGCGGGCCTGTCCGACCGCTGCGACTTCGTCGCGGGGGACCTGCTGCACGAGGTCCCGCGCGGCGCCGACCTCTACCTGCTCAAGTCGGTGATCCACAACTGGAACGACGCGACGGCGCTGCGGATCCTGCGCAACTGCCGGGACGCGATCGGCCCGACGGGCCGGCTGCTGGTCATCGAACGCGTCCCGCAGAGCACCGAGTCGCTCGACGACGCGATCCGGGACCTGAGCATGCTGGTGCTGTTCGGCAGCCAGGAGCGCAGCAGGGACGCGTACACGTCCCTGCTGGCGCAGGCCGGGTTCGTCGTGACCCGGGCGGTCACCGGCCCCACCGGCTACTGCGTCCTGGAGGCCGCTCCCGCACCGTGAGCGGACCTCACGGCGCGGCCGGCGGGCCGATCTCGAACTGCGGCGGTTGGAGGCCGGCGAGGCAGCCGGTGTCGGGCGCGTGGGGGTGGTCGAAGAACGAGACGACGATGGACTGGGCGCAGGGTGACGCGGCGAAGGCGACGTGCGCGACGTAGGGGACGGTGACGGTGGTCGCGTTGGGCAGCGTGCGGGCGACGTAGGCCCCGTTGGACGCCCCGGTCTGGGCGTCGAAGCCGGCCGACATGGCGAGCGTCGGGACCTCGCTCCGGGTGACCTCCCGCACCGAGGCCGGCGCCTTGGGGATGTCCCAGGCCTGACAGTCGTCCGCCAGGAAGGGCAGCTGCGGCGCCTGCGCGAGCACCGACCGCGGGTACGCCGGGAAGGCGCGCCGTCCGGCCCGCAGGACCGCGGACGGGTCCTCGTAGGGCACCCATTCGCTGCAGAACACGCCGTACGCGAGCCCGTGGGCGATCCGCCCGATCGCCTGCGGGCTGACCTTCCCCCCGGCCCACTGCTCGGCGATCCGCTGCGGGTTGCCGTGGGCCAGTTCGTCGATGGAGCGGGGCACGCCCGGGGCCACGTGGGTGGCGGAGGTCAGCCAGTTCACCAGCGTGCCGCCGTCCAGCACGACCTTGACCGGCTCGTCGCGCGAGGGGACCGTGACGTAGGTGGTGACCGGATCCGCCTCCAGCTTGCGCACCAGGCCGGTGAACGTCTTCTCCAGGTCCGGGTACCGCTGGGCGCAGGCGGGCTGCTGGGCGCAGGTGCTGAACAGGCTGTCGAAGCCCTGCTTCGCGCTGCTCCAGGTCATCGCGGGGCCGGCCAGGGACGGCGGCAGGATCCCGTCGATCCCCACCGAGCGGATCCCTTCCGGGTGCTCGCGCAGGTAGATGAGGGCGAGGTCGGTGCCGTACGAGATCCCGTACACGTTCCACTGGGGGATGCCCAGCGCCACCCGCAGGTCCGCGTAGTCGGCGGCGCTCTCGGTGCCGTTGTAGGCGCTCAGGTCGACACCGCGGTCCGCCAGCTGGTTCCGGCACGCGCGGGTCGCCTTGACGTGCAGGCGCCCGGTGGACGGTGCGTCGTAGACGAGGCCGACGGCGCGCGCGGTGAAGCGATCGATGACCGGGCAGGTGAGCGCCGGATCGGCCGTGTAGGTCCCGCGCTGGGACATGAAGATCACGTCGCGGTCGCGGTTGAGGCCGCCGTCGACGGCCAGCTGCGCCTCCCCGATCGCGTCGTCGCCGGGACCGCCGGCGAACCAGACGATCGGGTCGGGTGCCGGGTCGGGCGAGAGCGCCGGGACGATGGCGACCGCGAGGGTGATGGTCCGCCGGTCGGACTCGGCGCGGTGCTCGCTCCGGCTCTCGCTCCGGTTCTCGGGCACGGTGAGGGTCCCGCACTGCGCGTCCTTCAGCGCGGGGACCGGGTCCGGCGTCCGGGGGCAGGGTCCCGGCACGAAGCGGGCCCCCGATCCGGTCGTCCGAGTGACCGTCCCGAGCGGCGCGACCGTCCTGGCCGAAGCGAGCGTCCCGAACGAAGCCGCCCGCGCGAGCGGCCGCGCGTGGGCCGGTGCGCCGAGCAGGCCGACGAGGGCCAGGCCGCCCGCTGCGACGCAGCCGAGCCGAACCGGTAACCCCGCGGCCGTGCGACGTGGGGGAACTGACGATGTGGACATGGCGCTTCTCCTGGTCAGGGGGTGATCGTGAACGGCTTCGGCCTGAGCCCGGCGACGCACTCGGTGTCGACGGCGGCCGGGTCGGCGAGGAAGGAGGCGAGGACGCGCTGCGTGCAGCTCGACTGCGGGATCACCCAGTGGCCGATCCCGGGAACGAGCACCGTGGTCGCGTTGGGCAGCGTCCGGGCCGCGAACCGTCCCCAGCGCGCCCCCGTCTTGGCGTCGAACGTGCCGGAGATGACCAGGGTGGGCACCGTGCTGCGGGTCGCCACGCGCTGGGAGGCCGTGCGGTCCGGGACGTCCCACGTCTCGCAGACGGCGCTCTGGTAGGGAAGTTGCGGCGCCTGGGCGAGGACCGGGTCCGGATATCCCGGGAAGGCCCGGCGTCCCGCCTCCAGCAGGTCGGCGGCCGACGTCCCCGGCACCCACTCGCCGCACGCCACGCTCTCCGTCAGGCCGTAGGCGAAGTCGCCCACGACGGGGGTCGAGCCGGCCGCGCGGGCGGCGGCGAAGCGGTGCGGATCGCCGTGGGCGAGCTCGTCGATCGCGGCGGGCACGTCGGCCGAGGGGACCGCGTTGCCGACCAGCAGGTTCACCAGCGCACCGCCGTCGAGGACGACCTTCACCGCCTTCCCGCCGCCCGGCGGTGCCGCGCGCACGGTCAGCGGATCGGCTTCCAACCGGCGCACCTGCTCCGTCAGGGTGCGGGCGAGGTCCGGGTACCGGCGGTCGCAGGCCGGCTGGTCGCGGCAGGCTCCGAGGATCGCGTTGATCCCCTCCCCCGCGCTGCTCCAGGTCCACGGGAGGCTCACGATCTGCGGGGGCACGACCGAATCGATCGTCACCGTGCGGATCCCCTCGGGATGCTCGCGCAGGTAGGTGAGCGCCAGGTCGGTGCCGTAGGAGTACCCGTAGACGTTCCACCGCTCGATCCCCAGCGCCGTGCGCAGGTCGGCGAAGTCGGCGGCGTTCTGCGAGGTGTTGTAGGCGCTCAGGTCGATCCCGCCGGCCGCCAGGCGTCGGCGGCACTCACCCATCGCGCCGACCAGCAGTCGCTTCGTGGACACCGCGTCGTAGCGCAGGCCCACCGCGCGGGCGGAGAACCGGTCCACCTCCGGGCAGGCGAGGTTCGGCTGCGCGTGGAGCGTCCCGCGCTGCGCCATGATGATCAGGTCGCGGTCCTGGTTCAGCCCGGCGTCGACCAGGAACTGCGCGTCGTCGATCGCGTCGCTGCCGGGGCCGCCGGTGAGGTGGACGACGGGATCCGGGGCCGGCGTCGAGGACACCGCCGGGATGATCGCCACCGCCAGTCTGATGGTCGGACCGTCAGGTCGGGTGCGGTTCTCACGGACCACCAGGGTCCCGCACGCCGCGTTGGCCAGCGCCGGCACCGGCTGCGCGGTCCTGGGGCACGGGCCCGGCTCGAACCGCGGCGATCCCGCCGGTCGCGCGCCCGCGGCGGCCGCCGCGGCCCCGCTCGCCGGTGCGCCGGCCAGCAGGACCGACCAGCACGCCAGCACGGCCGCGGACCCCCTGAGCACGCGACGGGCTCCCGCACCCCCCCACCCGCGGGCCGCGCCCCACCGCCGTCCATCCGGCCCTGCCACCCGCCGGGGCGGACGCAAGCCCACCACCACGTCGGATCCTCTGCCGTCCCATGCGTCATCCGCTCCTCAGCCGACCGTCCGGCTGACGGAGCCGAACCCCAGTGCCCACGAACCACAGTGCGTACGAACGACAGCGTGCCTGCCCGGCGGCCGGACCGCGCGCGTTGCTACGCCGGACAGGGACGGGCGTGATCACTCGTCAGAGCCGGTGCCCATGGCACGGGCCGGCCCCGGCCCATCGCGCCCGCTGCGCTACCCGTGGGCCCCGGGGGGCCACACGCCGTCCCAGCTGAGGTAGGCGGTTTCGCACCCGTAGCCGAGGAGGCATCCGGACGGCGTCGCCCAGGCGCTCGTGCCGGGGTGGGGCAGGTGGAAGCGTGCCACCTCGGCTCCGGTGGTCAGGTCCCAGACGAGGACCGCACGGTCGGCACCGGTGGTGACGGCGAGGGGGGTGCCGTCGCAAAGGCTCGTGGCGGTGACGGCGTTCACGCGCTCGGCGTGCCCCCTGAGGGTGTGCCTGCGGGCTCCGGTGGTCAGGTCCCAGACGTCGGCGGTGGGTCCCTCGCTGACGATGACGGCGAGCGGGGTGCCGTCGGGCAGGGCCGCGGTGGCGACGTCCTCGGGCCAGGTGGTGAGGCCGGTGAGCGAGTGGCGGCGGGTGCCGGCACTCAGGTCCCAGATGAGGGCTTCGCCGTTCCCGATGGTGACGGCGAGCGGCGTGCCGTCGGGCAGGGCCGCGGTGGCGACGACCTCGACCCAGGTGCCGTGGCCGGTCAGGCCGTACAGGCGCGTGCCGGTGGCGAGGTTCCACACGACGGCCTCCTCGTATCCGGCGGTGACGGCGAGGGGGGTGCCGTCGGGCAGGGCGGTGACGGCGACGGCTTCCGCCCAGAGGCTGTGGCCCTCCAGGGTGTGCAGGCGGGTGCCGGTGGTCAGGTCCCACACGGAGGCACCCTCGTTCCCGGCGGTGAGGATGATCGCGGTGCCGTCGGGAAGGCGGCCGGTGGCGACGGCGAACTTCCGGCGGGTGTTCCCGGTGAGGGTGTGCAGCCGGGTGCCCGTGGTGAGATTCCAGACGATGGCCGCGTGGCGTGTGAGGGTGATGGCGAGGGGAGTGCCGTCCGGCAGGTTCGCGGTGGCGACGGCACTCACGCTCTCCGCGGGGCCGGTGATTGTGTGCAGCCTGCTCCCGGTCGTCAGGTCCCGGACGACGACGGTGCGGTCGGCGCCGGCGGTGACGGCGACCGATGTGCCGTCGCGCAGTGCCCCGGCGGTCACGGAGAGGACATCGGCGGAGTGGCCGCTCAGCGGGTGGAGCAGGGCGGAGAGGTTCCAGACGATGGCGGTGCCGGTGTCGCTGGTCACGGCCAGGGGCGCGCCGTTGGGCACGACGGCGACGGCGACGTGCTGGATGTGGCCCGTGTGGCCGGTGAGGGTCTGCAGGTGGTTGCCGGTGGTCAGGTCCCAGGCCATGGCGGTGGCGTCCGCGCTGCTGGTGAGGACGATCGGGAGGCCGTCCGCGAGGATCGTCGTGGCGGCGGCGTACACGCTGTCGGTGTGCCCGGCGAGGGTGTGGAGCTCGGTACCGGTCGTCAGGTCCCAGACCACGGCCGTACGGTCGCCGAGGGTGACGGCGACGGCGGTGCCGTCGGGCAGCACCGCGGTGATGACACCGTTCAGGCGGCGGGCGTGGCCGGCCAGGGTGTGCAGCCGGCTGCCGGTCGTCAGGTCCCAGACCGCGGCGGTGACGTCGGTGCCGGTGAGGTCGTCGCTCGTGGCGACGGCGACGGCGGTGCCGTCGGGCAGGACGGCGGTGGCGACGGCGTTCATCCGGACCCGGCAGTCGGTGAGGCTGTGCAGCGCGGCGCCGGTCACCAGGTCCCAGACGATGACGGTGGCGTCGGCGCCGCAGGTGACCGCGATCGGGGTGCCCTCGGGCAGGACGGCGGTGGCGACCGCGTCCACCCAGGCGCTGTGACCGGCGAGAGTGTGCAGTCGGGCACCGGTGGCGAGGTCCCAGACCACCGCGATGCGGTCGCTGAGGGTGACGGCGATCGGGGTGCCGTCGAACAGGACGCCGGTGGTGACGGACCGCGCGGTACCGGTGTGGCCGGTGAGGCTGTGCAGCGCGGCGCCGGTCACCAGGTCCCAGACGACGGCGGTGGCGTCGGCGCCGCAGGTGACCGCGATCGGGGTGCCCTCGGGCAGGACGGCGGTGGCGACCGCGTCCACCCAGGCGCTGTGACCGGCGAGGGTGTGCAGTCGGGCACCGGTGGCGAGGTCCCAGACGACCGCCGTGCGGTCGCTGAGGGTGACGGCGATCGGGGTGCCGTCGGAGAAGGTCGCGGTGACGACGTACCGCGCCTCGCCCGTGTCGTCGGTGAGGGTGTGCAGGAGCGTGGGGTGGGAGATCCGGTGGGTGGCCCACAGGGGGAGGACCGCGGCGGGCTGCCCCTCCAGGGACGTCCTGCTCAGGGCGCGGGCGAGTTCGGGCGCCTGCCAGCTGGCGGCGTCCAGGGCGAGGAAGTCGCGGCGTACGCGGCTGCGGAGGCGCTCGGGGTCGTGCGCCGCGGTGGTCCGGTACACGCGGGCGTGCAGGACCGCCTTGTCGGACCCTGCGAAGAGCAGGTGCGGGGTGAGGGTGTCGGGCTCGGCGTGGACGAGGAAGCGCGGGTCCTCCAGCAGGTGGTCGAGGGCTCCGTCGTCCGCCTCGCGTGCGTGGTCGGCGGCGTGGCGCAGCAGGTAGGGCTGGGCCTGTTCCCAGTCCGGTGCGCCGTCCGGTGTGTGGGGGGCCGCACCGATCAGCGCCCGGTGGATGGCGGCCGGGTCGCTCTGGTCCCGGATGTGCTCGGTCAGCGATTGGTGGAAGTAGCGGTAGAGGAGGCGATGGTCGCTGTCCGGTGACGTCCGCAGGTAGAACGCGGCCTTGGTGAGGACGCGGCGGGTGTCCCGGAGTTGGGGGGCGGGGTGGCCGGGATCGGGGGGCCGGTGGGCGAGGGCGGCGTGGTGGACGAGGTCGAGGGGCATGCCCTGGCCGCGGGCCCGGCCCAGGACCTCCAGGACGGGGCGGATCCACGGCTCCGTGGCGGCGAGGCCGTCGACGTGGAGGTCGAAGACCTCGGTGACGGTGCAGGGCGGCCCGGCCGGGGCCCGTGCGGGGGTGGTGCGCAGGTGGTCGGCGTAGAGGGCGGCGACGAGGAAGGCGCCGTGGTCGCTGTACTGGGCGAGGCGTTCGGCGATGTGGCGGACCTGGGTGCGCGGAAAGCGACTGCGGGGCAGGAGGAGCTTGCGCAGGTAGGTGTCGAGGTCGTCGGCGAGGGTGCGGCGGTCGTCGGCGGTCGACGGGTCCAGGTCGAGTTCGGCCGCGGGGTACCGGTCCAGGTGGTGGCGCAAGGTGGGCAGGGTGTCCCACCAGGGCCGGGTACCGAGGATGATCCGGCAGCCGGTCCCGTCGGTGCCGCGGGTGTCGGTCAGGGGCAGCAGGAGTTCGTTGAGGACGGCGGCGGGGTCGGTGGCCTCGTCGAGGGCGTCCACGACCAGGAGCACGTCGAGCGCCTGCCGCAGTTCGGCGACGAGCGCTGCCGTGTCCGCCCCGTCCGGCTCGCCCGCGGGTGGTGCGGGGGCCGGACCGGAGTGGGTGGTGGCGCGCTGTCGGCGGAGCTGGTGGCGCAGGGAGTCAGTGATCTGCTGGACGGTGAGCTGGCGGGCGTGGACGGCGAGGACCGTGTCGGACCGGCGGGGGTCGAAGTGCTCGACGGCGCGGGCGACGTTCTGGGCCTGGCGGGTGTCCTCGAGTTCGGGGTGCAGGAGGCAGGCGGTGACACCGAGGAGCGCGGACTTGCCGCTCCCCGGACCGCCGGTGACGGCCAGCAACCGGCTCTGCTCGGTGCCGGTGCGGTGGGTCCAGTCCTGGATCCGCTGGAGGTGGGAGGTGCGGCCGGAGAAGAGGATGTCGGTCGCCGTGGGATTCCCGGCGGCCCGGCCCGCGAAGTGCAACGGGTCCAGTCCCGGGGAGCAGGCGAGGGCGAGCTCGCGCAGCGACGGGTCCAGGCCGGACGGCAGTCCCGCCTGGAGGCGGTGGGCGGGGTTGCGGAAGAACGGCGGTGACTGGGTGTCGGCGTGGATCTGGGGGGTGTGGACGACCCTCTGGCGGGGACGTCCGCAGGCGGCATCGGCGCGGGCGAGGTGGCGGTTGATCTCCTGGGCGAGGGTGGCGATGGGAACGAACTCCTCGCCGGAGCTGAGGTCGAGGTCGCCGTCGGTGAGGCGGTGCAGGATCTCGGTGGTGGCGGTGGTGAAGCGGGCGCCGTAGGTGGCCGTGTCGCTCGCGCAGGCCCCGATGATCCACACGCCCTGCTCCGCCTCCTGCGGACGGCGGGCGGCGATCTCGGCCAACTGCTGCTGGATGACGGCCTGTCCGGCCTCGCACACGTCGAGGAGGAACAGGACCGGCCGGCCGCTGACCGCGGCCGCCTCCAGGAGCTGACCGAAGCTCACACAGGTGTCGACCAGCAGCTCGTCGGTGCCGGTGGCACCGGCGGCGGCCAGGAACAGGCCACCGGAGGCGGCTCGGGTGCCGTGACCGGCGTAGTGCACGATCAGCGGCTCCCCCGGCGCGGCGTTGCGCCGCAGGTCTCGCCACCGGCTCATGAAGACGTCGCGGTCGCACTCCAGGAGCGGGTTCCCGCCGGTGGCCACCCCGGCCCGGGCCAGCGCGGAGGCCAGCTCCCGGGCCGCCTGTGCGACGGCCGGCAGCGGGGCGAACGCGGTGACGCCGTCGGCCTGGCCCTCCTCGCTCACATTCGGCCGCGGGAAGGACTCTCCCACTCCCGCCACCAGTGCCCGGACCAATGCAGACCTCCCCCGTCGGGTCCCACCCACCGGCGGGTGCCCGGACCCACCGGCGCCCCGACCGCCGGACGCCGACGCGGCTTCGACCGGCGCGGGCGGGCGTGGATCGGGACCGGCCCGGCGCGAACACGCGTGTGGTTGATGGGCCGTCAGGAAATGTACGGGGTGACGGCGGCCGCGAGCAGGCCGTTGGCGAGATATCCGCCGAGTCCGTGGAAGCCGATCCCGGTGTCGCAGGTCTCGTCCGCGTCGACGGGGAACACCTCGCCGAGTTTCGGCGGCACGGCCACCAGGTCGCCCACGTCGGCGATGTTCACCCACCGGCCCACCCCGGCGGGCTTGGCGCCGCG
The DNA here is from genome assembly GCF_039528135.1 of Kitasatospora nipponensis. Lineage (NCBI taxonomy): Bacteria > Bacillati > Actinomycetota > Actinomycetes > Kitasatosporales > Streptomycetaceae > Kitasatospora > Kitasatospora nipponensis. Next base: position 25,785 of record NZ_BAAALF010000023.1, read on the forward strand.
CCCGGCCCGCAGCGCCGGGTCCAGGCGGCGCGCCAGGGACGGCACCCGCAGCGGCGAGCCGAGCGTCACCAGCAGCTCCACCTCCAGGTCCGGATGGGCGTGCAACGTCTCGTAGGTGACGTAGGAGCCCAGCGAGTGCGCGATCACCACCGCCGGCGCCTGCCGGCGGATCACCCCGGCCACCCGCTCACGCACCAGGTCCCGCCGGTGCGGCCAGGTGGTGTAGGCCTCGACCTCGCGCAGGCTCGTCACGATCGTGCGCTCCAGAGAGCGGATCGTCCGCTCCCGCACCGCCCGGGTGAGGCGGGAGCCTCGTTCGTCGAGGAGCCACCCGAGCATCTGCCGCAGGGGCTGCAGGGCGACGTTCTGCGGATCGGCGGGGGCCACGGCCCCGGCCGCGGCCAGCCACTCGGCCGCCTGCGCGCGGCCCGGCGCGTCGAGGGAGTCGAAGTCCGCGTCGTCGCCCGCCCCCTGAGCGTGTTCGGGCAGGTCCGGGCGGAGCAGGTCCGCGTAGTAGGCCATCACCGTCTCCGGCGCCTCGACGGCCAGCCGCGCCAGGTTGTCGATCAGCCGCGGCCGGCAGTTCGCCACCTGGCGTTCCGCGGCCCGCTCCGGCGCCGCCCCGGGAACGTGGTTGAAGATTCCGTGTACCAGCACGATCGGTGCCATCGCGTACCCCCCACGATCACGGGCGGCCCCGGCCCGGGCCGCCTGGTTCCGGGCCTACCCATCCGGTCCGCTCCGTCACACCATCACGGCCCGCACGGGGCGTCGGCCGTTCCGGGAAAAACCATGATCAGGGGTGAGGTCCGTTCATGCATGATGACGGGATGAACCGTAGCGACCAGCGCTTCCACGTCATCGTGCTGTCGAACTTCGCCAGGGGCTTCGACAAGTACGCGTTCGCCTATGGCAAGGCGGGGATTCCGGAGAGCACCTACCCCGACCGGTTCCACCTGCTGACCCGGGCGGAGTTGGGTGTCGGCGTCGGCAAGGCGCAGCGCCTGCTGGACCGGCTGGCCGTGCCGGGCGACCGGCTGCTGGTGCTGGAGACCACGGTGGATCCCGACGCCTTGGTGCCCAACGCGGCGACCGGCCTCGGCCTGGAACTGCGCGAGGACCGCATCCGGCTGTCAGCCGTCCACGAGCTCGACCGGGCGGGCGAGGCGTTCACGCTGCGCCCGACCACCGTCGAGGACGCGATGGCGGCCTCCCTGCACCTGCACGCGTCGGCGCGGCGTGGCTACGCCGACGTGCGACCGCGCTCGGTCTCGGTCCTGCCGGTCGCCTCCGCCTGCCAGGCCCGGTGCTCGTTCTGCTTCTCGGCGGCGTCGATCTCCAGTGACCAGGCGCCGGCCCGGGTCCCGTGGGACGCGGTCGCCCACTGGCTGGAGCGCGCCAAGGCCGCGGGGGCCGAGCGTGCGGTGATCACCGGCGGCGGGGAGCCCACGCTCATACCGTTCGACCAGCAGCTGCGGCTGGTGTCCGCCTGCGCGGCGGCCTTCCCGAAGGTCGTCCTGATCACCAACGCGCACACCCTGGCGAAGGGGCGGCACGCCGACCGGGCCGACCGATTGGCGGCCCTGAGCGGCGCGGGCCTGAGCGTGCTGGCGGTCTCGCGCCACCACCAGGACGACGCCGTCAGCGAGCGGCTGATGATGCTGCGCACGCCGGTGGGCTCCGTGGTCGACACCTGGCGCGCGGAACGCGACCGCTGGCCGGGGCTGCGGATGCGGCTGATCTGCGTGCTCCAGCACGGCGGGGTGGCCGACGCGACCGGCGTCGCCGACTACCTCTCCTGGGCCGCGGCCCTCGGCGTCGAGGAGGTCTGCTTCAAGGAGCTCTACGTCTCCACCAGCACCGAGTCGCTCTACTTCGAGCGCGCCGCCAACCTCTGGAGCCGGGACCACCAGGTCTCGCTCTCCGTGGTCACCCGGTTCGCCGAGCAGCACGGCTTCGAGGTGGCGAGCCGGCTGCCCTGGGGCGCGCCGGTCTACCACGGCAGTTGGGACGGCCGGCCGATGCGGATCGCCGCCTACACCGAACCCAGCCTGCTCTGGGAACGCACCCGCGGCATCGCCCGCAGCTGGAACGTCCTGGCCGACGGGCGCTGCTACGCCTCCCTGGAGGACCGGGCCAGCGAGCTCCCGGCCCAAGGTGCGACGGCATGAGGTTCGAGGAGTTCCAGACGTTCCGGCAGCGGCAACTGGGCGCCTGCCCGGCGCTCCTGGACGCCGCCGAGACCAACGTCTACCGGGCGCTCGCCGCGCTGCGACCGGAGCCGCCGGCCGACGTGAGGACGGTGTACCGGTGCGACCTCGCCCGCGCCTGGCTGCGGCGGTTCGAGCTGCCGCAGGAGTGGTCGCGCCGGGCCATGGTCTGTCGGGGGGTCCGGCACGGGCTCGAGGTGGTGTTCCACTGGCTGCACTCCGTGCGGGGGCGGCTGTGGCTGCCCGGCGACGTGTACCCGGTCTACTTCGAGCTGGCGCGCGCTGCGGGCCTGACGCCCGGGTCCTACCCGACGCTGCCGGCGCCGGCCCTGCCGCCGACACCGCCGACGGACGACCGGCCCGAGTACCTGCTGCTCGTCAACCCCAGCAAGCCGCTCGGCCGGTACCTGACCGACGCCGAGTGCGACGCGGTGATCTCGTGGCTGCGGGAGTCACCGCACCGCCGCCTGCTGATCGACGGCGTCTACGACCTGGGAGCCCCGTTCGCCGCCGGCACGCGGCGACTGCTGGACACCGGTCGGGCGGTCCTGCTGCACTCGGTCACCAAGGGCTGGCTCTGGCCCCGCACCTTCGGCGTGGTCCTGCTGGGTGCGGAGCAGACCGAACTGGCCGAGGCCTTCCGGGCGGATCCGCCGACACCGGATCAACTCGCACTCGCCGAGCGTCTGCTGACCCAGGACGGTGACGTTCCCGGGCAGGTCGTCACCGAACTGGCCACCCGGGCCGAGCGGTTGTTCGAACGGCTGCCGCAGGACGTGCTCGCGGCGATTGCGGCGGCGAGCCGGACCTGCCCCGGCAACTACTTCTTCCCGGTCGACCTCCCGGCCCGGACGCTCCAGCGCGAGTACGGCGTCCTCGCCCTCCCGGCCACCGTGTTCGGGCAGAGCCACTGGCCCGGCTCCGTCCTGACCAGCCTCGCCGCCCCCTTCGGCCCGACACCGCCGGCGGCACGCTGACTCCTGGGGAGCACCCGGCCGGCCGGGCGGTCATCCGGTGAACGGCCGACCGCCTCCCGGCCGGGCCTCCGCGCCCGCCTCCGGCCCGGGTTACTCCTGGGTTACTCCTGGGTCGCGCGAGCTAAGATCGACTCACCTGTGAGAGACACGAGCAAGCGGGCGCGGTCAGTAGGTAAGGGGGGAGCATGGAGATTCGGTGCGGCCGGCACGAATCCTTGACGGTTCATCAGGACGGGAAGCCCCGGGCCGCCTGGGAGCAGACGCGCTCGGGGAGGCGGTGACACTGAAGAACGACTACGCCTACCTCGCCCGCGGGACCGACACGCCCCCCGACGAGGCCCTCTCCCCCGCGCTCGAGCCCCTGGCCGAGGCCGCGCCGAAGCGGCGGCGGTGGTGGCGCCGCGGACAGTGGGAACTGCTGTTGCTGGTCTCCGCGGCCTACGACGGGAGCCGGCTGCTCGTCAGCGGCAACCGGCTGCAGGCGGAGCAGCACGGACGGGACCTGCTCACCGCCGAGCACGCGCTCGGACTGAGCCCGGAGCACTGGCTCAACGGCGCCTTCGCCGACCACTCCTGGCTGGGCGTACCCGCCGACTACCTCTACGCCACCCTGCACTACGGCATCACGGCGGTGGTGCTGTTCTGGTTGTGGCGCCACCGCCGTGAGCACTACGTCCACGGCCGCAACTGGCTGCTGCTGACGACGGCTCTGGGACTGGTGGGGTTCGTGGCGTTCCCGACCGCGCCCCCACGCCTGCTCGACGCCTCGTCGGGGTTCGTCGACGTCCTGGCGCAGCACGCCTCGATCGGGTGGTGGAGCGGCGGGGGCGGGGTGCCGACGGGGCTCGCCGCGGTGACCAACGACTACGCGGCGATGCCGAGCCTGCACGTGGGCTGGGCGCTCTGGTGCGGGCTGCTGATCTTCCGTCTCAGCCGCCGCCGCGTGGTGCGGCTCCTGGGCCTGCTCTACCCGGTGATCATCGCCGTCGTGGTGATGGGTACGGCCAACCACTACCTGCTGGACTGCGTGGCCGGGGTCGCCGTGACCCTGCTCGGCCTGTGGGGCACCGGGCCGACGATGCGACTGGGCCCGTGGATCGGCGCGAAGCGGGCGGCAGCCCGCCGGTCGTGACCGCCGGGGACGCCCGCGCCCGCGCGGTCGTCCCCGGGGCCATCCGGACCGGCGCTAGCGGATCCGGCGCAGGGCGTCCGGGGTGAGGGCGGCGAGGTCCGGGTAGCCGTCGACCGCCATGGTCAGGTCGAGCTCGGCCAGGATCGAGCGCAGCACGTGCGTGACGCCCTCGGTGCCGCCCAGGGCGAGCCCGTAGGCGTACGGGCGGCCGACGCCCACGGCGGCGGCCCCCAGCGCGAGGGCCTTGACCGCGTCGGTCCCGCTGCGGATGCCGGAGTCGAAGAGGACGGGCAGGTCGCCGGCCGCCTCCACGACGGCGGGCAGCGCGTCGAGGGCGGGCAGGCCGCCGTTGGCCTGCCGGCCGCCGTGGTTGGAGCAGTAGATGCCGTCCACCCCGCCGTCCTTGGCGCGGCGCGCGTCCTCGGGGTGGCAGATGCCCTTGACGATCAGCGGCAGCGAGGTGAGCGACCGCAACCAGGGCAGGTCGTCCCAGGTCAGCGCCTTGCCGAAGACCTCCTTCCAGCGCAGGACGGCCGCGACCGGGTCCTGCTCCGGGGCCCGTTCCAGCTGGGCCCGGAAGACCGGGTCACTGGTGTAGTTGGCCAGGCAGTGGCCGCGCAGCTGCGGGAAGTTGGCGGTCGCCAGGTCCCGGGGGCGCCAGCCGGTGACCCAGGTGTCCAGGGTGACCACGATGGCCCTGAACCCCGCGCTCTCGGCGCGCCGGACCAGGCTCCGGGCCAACTCCCGGTCGGTGGGGGTGTAGAGCTGGAAGAAGCCCGGGGTCCCCTCGAACTGCGCGGCGACCGCCTCCAGGGGGTCGACGGACAGGGTCGAGGCGATCATCGGAACCCCGGTGCGGGCGGCGGCCCGTGCGGTGGCGAGGTCGCCGTGCCCGTCCTGGGCGCAGAGACCGATGACGCCGACCGGGGCCATGAACAGCGGCGTCGCCAGGCGCATCCCGAACAGTTCGACCGACAGGTCGCGCTGCGCGGCCCCGACGAACATCCTCGGCACCAGTCCCCAGTCCTCGAAGGCGGCGACGTTGGCCCGCTGGGTGTGCTCGTTCCCGGCGCCGCCCGCCACGTAGGACCACACCGACGGGGGCAGCGCGGCCTGCGCGCCGGCCTCCCAGCCCTCGTGGGTCATCGGCAACGTCGGCACCACCCCACGTAGTCCGGCTCCGTAGATCTCGTCCTGGTAGGACCCGTAGGGACGGTGGGACCCGTGGGAACCCGGTGCCTGGCTCATGGCGTGCTCTCCTCCTCGAACTCCGGACCCCGGGGCGCCGGATCTCCGTGACCACCACGGTGGGATGCTGGCCGCAGTTCCTGACCCGAACGCAGGAATCCCGCAGGAAGGGGCACTCCGGTGCAGGATGACGCCGCCTTGTTGAGCGAGGAGGACCTGGCGCTGGTCCACGCCCTGCAACTGCGCCCGCGCGCGTCCTGGACGGTGCTGGGGCGCGCGCTCGGGGTGGACCCGGTGACCGTCGCCCGCCGGTGGAGCCGGCTGGCGGGCCGCGGGGAGGCGTGGATCCTGGGCTCGCCCGGCCCGCTGCTCTTCGAGCACGTCTGCGTGGCCTTCGTGGAGGTCGAGTGCGCCGTCGGTCGTGCCACCTCCGTGGTGCGGGAGTTGAGCGGCCACGCCCACGCGGTCACCATCGAACGCCCGGCCGGCAGCCACGACCTCCTGGTGACGGTGTCCACCCGCGACCTGCTCGCCATGTCCCGCTTCACCCTCGATCACCTCCCCGCGATCGAGGGCGTGACCGCCGTGCGCACCCGGATCGTGACGCACATGTTCACCGAGGGCGGCAGCTGGCGCATCGCCGCGCTCGATCCCGGTCAGCGGGCCCGACTGGCCGAGCCCGCCGACGAGTCGGGCGTCCGCCGCGGGCCCCTGGAGATCAGCGCGTTCGACCGCTCGGTCCTGGTGCGGCTGGCGGTCGACGGCCGGGCCTCCTACCAGGCGGTGGCCACCGCCCTGGACACCAGCGCCGCCACCGTGAAGCGCCGCATCGACCGGCTCGTGCGGCTCGGGCTGATCACCTTCCGCTGCGACTTCGCCCGGCCGCTGGGCGGGTGGCCGGTCGCGGTCACCTTCTGGGCGCGGGTACCGCCCGCGGACCTCCCCGAGGTCGGCCACGCCCTCGTCCGGTACCCGCAGACGCGCAACTGCGCCGCCGTCAGCGGACCGTACAACCTCATCCTGGAGGCGAGCCTGCACTCGCTGTCCGACGTGCTGCGCTTCGAGACGCACCTGGCGACCAGGCACCCGAGCCTGGACATCGTCGACCGGGCGGTCATGCTCCGCCAGGACAAGCTGCTGGGCCACCTGCTCGATCCGCACGGCCGGTCGCTGGGCGTCGTCCCGGCCGACCTCTGGTCCGCCCCCGGCACGCCGGCTGCCGAGTACCGCCGGGCCCCCAAGCCGGTCGCCGGGACCGCGCCCGCCGGCGACGACAGGCCCTGACGACCGCCGCCGAGCCGGGCCTCAGATGCCCAGCACCAGGATCGCCGTCCGCCAGCGGGCGTCCTCCAGCTCGGCGTGGATCGCCGGCCAGTCCACCGACTCGGCGGGGACCGCCGCCGGCTGCTCGGGGCGCCCGGCCTGCAGCCGCACCCGCAGGTGGGTCGGCGGGTGCCAGGCGTCCACGGCCGTGCCCTGCCGGGCGGCCAGGCGCCGGCGGCGTTCGCGCTCGATGTCCGGGACGGAGTCCAGGTAGCCGGCCAGGCCGTTCCACAGCGCCTGCGCCAGGTCGTCCGGGCGGGCCACCCCGCCGTGGCCGACCAGCGCCCGCTGCTGGCACAGGTAGGCCGTGGCGCTCTCCTCCAGGAAGAGCATGTCGAGCATCGCCGTGACCGCCCGCGACGAGCCGGCGCGGGCGCCCAGGTCGTCCGCCCGGTACTCCGCCTCCTGACTGCCCGACAGGACCAGCCGGTGCAGGGCCCGCCGGACCAGCCGCACGGGCAGCGCGCAGGTCCGCAGCAGCCTGGAGGCCACCTCCTCGATCAGCGCCTTCTGGGCGTTGGCGTAGATCTGCCGTACCACCCCGCTGGTGGGCAGCATGTCGTACTGGCCCGGTCGCTCGATCCGGGTGAGCATCAACTCGTCGCCGCCGTCCGGCATCAGCAGGCGGTACCAGGCGTCCAGGGTGTCCAGGGCGAGCCGCAGCCACAGGCCGCGCCGCGGGTCGCGGTTGCGGCCGCGGCCCAGCTCCCGCCCCAGCAGGGCGATCCGCTCCGGCTCACTGAGCACCGTCCACAGCGCCATGCCCACCGTCAGCTCGACCTCCTGACGCACGCCCAGCCGGGTGTAGTCGGTGCGGTAGCCGGACTGCACCCGGATCCGGGCCGGCGGACGGACGCCCAGCTCGCCGGCGATCCGTGCGGCCAGCGCGTACAGCTGCGGGGCCGCCTCGGGTGCGACCAGCGCCGGATCCTCCCCGCGCGTGCCCAGCTTCGGGCGCAGCAGGAAGGCCAGTCCCAGGCCGACCAGCCCCAGGAAGGCGAAGAAGACGCTGCCGCTCAGCAGCAGCCACACCGACCCGGCCACCACCGCCAGCGTCCACAGGTGCACCAGCGAGGCCAGGACCTGCGAGGCCACCCACTCGGCACCCCACCGTCCGCCCGCCGTGCTGCGGGCGGCCATCCGCGCGTGGCTGCGCTCCGCCCGGGCCCGCTCCCGGGCCCGCCGGCGCAGCGCCCGCGGCGTCCCCGGCGGCTCGCTGCCCAGGTTCCACTCGCAGGCCGGGCACCACTGGCTGAACCGGGGGTCGGCGTCGAACGCCGCACCACAGTTGGGGCAGTTGCAGGTGGATATGGAGGCGGTCACGTCGCCCGATGATGCCACCGCCGGGACCCGCACGCTGCTGCATTTCACAAACGATCAGCGGCTGTGGACGGGGGCCGCACCGGGGCGCCGAGCGGGCGGCCAGGACCGTACGGGTGGACTCGCCGGGCGGCGCCCCGGGGCTCGGGGCCCGCGGCCGGAGCGGGTGATGATCTGGCGGGGCAAGATCCCCCACCCAACGGAAGAGACGACCCGTCATGCGCCGTGCCCCCGCCCGTCGACTCGCCACCGCCCTGCTCGCCCTCTCCACACTGGCCCCCCTCGCGCTGGCCGCGCCCCCGGCCCAGGCCGCCCCGCCGGCCGCCGCCACCTCCGGCGCCGACCCGTACGCCGCCTCCGGCTTCGACCCCCACGCGGAGGACTGCCCGCCGCACGGCCTGGATCCCGCGCTGGTGGCCCGCCTGGACGAGGCGATCGAGCACACCCGCCAGGACGCCGGGATCCCCGGCGTCACCGTCGGCCTGTGGTTCCCCGGCCGGGGCAGTTACGTGCGCTCGACCGGGGTGGCCGACAAGACGACCGGCGCGCCGATGCGGCCCGACTTCTACTCGCGGATCGGCAGCGAGACCAAGACCTTCACCGCCACCGCCGTCCTGGAGCTGGTCGACGAGGGGCTGGTCGGACTGGACGACCCGATCTCCCACTACCTCCACGGCGTGCCCGACGGCGAGCACATCACCATCCGCCAGCTGGCGGAGATGCGCAGCGGCCTCTTCTCGTACACCGCCGACCCGGACTTCGTGCACGCCCTGCTCAGCGACCCGACCCGTTCGTTCACTCCGCAGGAGCTGCTGGCGTACGCCTTCCGCCACGACAACGTCTTCGCCCCGGGCGCGGACTTCCAGTACTCCAACACCAACTACATCCTGCTCGGCCTGCTGGTGGAGAAGCTCGCCAGGATGCCGCTGGCCGACTTCATCCACCAGCGCGTCACCGGCCCCTCCGAGATGCACCACACGTTCCTCCCGCACGGCGCCGAGTTCCCCGAGCCGCACGCGCACGGCTACACCGAGCAGACGCTGTCGGGCGCGGTCGCCGACACGACCGACTGGAACCCGAGTTGGGGCTGGGCGGCCGGTGCGATGATCTCCGACCTGCACGACCTGCACCACTGGGCCAAGGACCTCGCCACCGGCACCCTGCTCTCCGCGGCCACCCAGGCGCAGCGGGAGAAGTTCATCCCCGTGCCCGGCTTCGAGGACGCGGGGTACGGCCTGGGCCTGTTCACCACCCACGGCTGGGTCGGCCACAACGGCTCGCTGCCCGGCTACGAGAGCGTGACGATGTACCTGCCCGAGCAGGACGCCACGATGGTGATCCTGCTCAACACCGACATCATCCACGCCGGCGAGGAGCCGAGCACCCTCATCGCCAAGGCGGTCACCTCCGTCGTCACCCCGGACCACGTCTACGACCTGCCCGCGGAGCGCTGAGTGCCGTAGGCGGTACCCGGTGCTGAACCGGCGCCCGTACCAGGCCCTGGGCCGGGTACGGGCGTTCACCGTTCCGGGGTCACCGCATCGCCGGCCACCGCGTTTGTGGCGCGCCCGCGCCGGGTAGGGTCGGCGGAACCGCGGGCCGGGCGAGCGCGCGGACGGGAGGGGGCCCGGTGATCGGCAAAGGGGAGGACGACGCGGACGTCCACGAGGCGCGCCGGCTCCTGGACACGCCGTGGCGCACCGATCCCGAGGCGATCCTCGAGGGTGCACGGCGGTTGATCGCCCTGGGACCGCCGTACGTCGAGGAGGCCGTCCAGCGGATCAGCCTCGTCTTCACGACCAACTACCACCTCGGGGCCGCCCGGCGCATCGCGGCGGCCCGCCTGCGCGCCGGACTCGGCGGGGAGCACGTGCCGGGCGCCGCGGCCGGCCTGCGGTGCGTGGTCACCGAGTACCGCGGCTACGTCGAGGCGTGGGACAACGTCGACGGCGCCCACGCGCTGGCCACGCTCGCGCCGGAGTACCTCGCCGAAGGGGCCTGGGAGCTGCGGGCCATGATCCTCTCCAGCTACCTGGACGACGTGGACCGCGGTTACGCGATCCGCCACCTGGCCGACCTGCGGGGACCCGGGCGGCAACCGCGACTGCCGGACGAGCGACCGGAGTTCCCCCTCTACGGCCTGCCGGACGGGACCGCCGCGGAGCGCTGGGTCGAGGAGCGCTGGGTCGAGGAGCGCTGGGTCGAGGCGTGGGGAACCGTCAAGGGCGGTGCCGACCGGCCGCTCTGGTTCGCGGGCCTGGGGCACCGCCTGCGCGGCGGCGCGACCGTCGTCGTCTCCACCTGGCAGGGCCTGGCGGGCGGCCGGCACGGCGAGCACGGCCCGGCCGAGGCCCTCGCGCACGCCCGCGTCGACAGCCTCGCGGGCGCCCTGCACCTGGCGTTCCCGCGCGACGGCGACGGCGCCCGGCCCGAGCAGGACTTCCGCGCCACCGCCGCCGCCCACCTGCCCCTGGGCGCGCACCAGCCGACCCTCGCCCTGACCGTGGACGGCAGCCGGACCACCTTCGAGGTCCGCCGGGTCCGCGACGCCTGGGCGGCCGTCGCCGACCTCGGCCCGCACGCGATCGGCCTCTACGGACGCGGCACCGAGCCCGACGACCTGCCGCCCGTCATCCGCACCGATGACTCGTCCACCTGGGCACCTGCGCCCTGATGCCCCGGCCACCGCAGCCGGCGACCGGCAGCGAGGGCCTGCGATCGGATGAGCGCGGGATCACCCGCCCAGTTCCTCCAGGCTCCTGGCCACGTCGGCTTCGCCCTGCTGGTCGGCGAGGTCCCGGAAGAGGGTCCGCGCCTGCTCCCAGACGTCGATCGCGGCCGCCGTCCGCCCGCTCGTGTGGTGCGCCGGCCCCCACTCGTGCAGCGCGTGGGCCTCCCCGCTGCGCGATCCGAGGGCCCGGAAGAGCGAGAGGGCCCCGCAGATCGTGGAAGACCTCGAGTGCCTCCGCCTGCCGGCCCGCCCGGTAGAGGGCCAGCATCAACTGTGCGTGGAACACCTCCTGGAGGGGATGCGCGTCGATCTGGGAGCGGACCGAGGCGATGAGCTCCTGGTGGCGCCCCAGCTGGAGCTCGGCCTCGTTGCGGCCCTGCCAGGCCAGCAGCCTGGTCTCCTCCAGACTCCGCAACGCCGTCCCTGTGGTGCAGTTGCGGGACACGGCCGCGAAGGGCTCGCCGCGCCAGAGCGCGAGGGCGCCGGTCAGGATGTCGGACGCCTCGGCCCACCAGCCCGCGTCCAGCGCCTGGCGACCTCGTCGGCACTCGGTGACGAAGACGTGCTCGTCCAACTCGCCCTCGTGGACCTCGATCAGGTAGCCGGGCGCCACCGTCCGGATCCGGGCACCGGCCTGCGGCCCGAGCTGCCGGCGCAACCGGGCGATGTGGTTGCGCAGCGAGGCCACGACCGCCGTCGGCTGCGTGTCCCCCCAGACGGAGGACGCCAACTGATCGAGCGACATCACGCTGTTGGCCTTGACCAGCAGGATGGCCAGGATCGTGCACGGTATCCCGGCGCCCAGCTCGACGGTCCCGCACTCCGTGGTGACGGCCACGGGCCCCAGTAGAGCAAAACGCACCGAATGCCCCCGTCGATCAAGCGCCTTCCCCCCGAAGGCGCTGTCGCGATCATAGGCCGGTGTTACGCCGGTGTTACGCCGCTGAGATGGCGTCGCGCCACAGTGATCGCCAGGGGGGTCGGCGGTACGGCGGTACAGCCGCAGGACCTCAGAAGACCCGGGTCCTGCTTCGTCACGGACCCCTGCCAAGAGGAGAAACATGCGCAAGGCAAGTGCCGTCGCGTTCACCGCGACCCTGTTCGCCGGACTGGCCCTCGGGATCCCCGCGGCGTCCGCCAGCAGTTCCTCGTACTCGCTGCAGCAGTCCTGGAGCGGCTCCAGCGGCGGCTGCGGCCTGTCCCAGGACCTGCTGCTGAACAGCGCCGACCACCACAACTACCAGCAGGGACACGCCTGGTCGAGCAACGGCGACTACTGTCTCTTCTCGCAGGTCCAGTTCAAGAACGGCACCGCCCAGACGTCCTGGAGCGGGGCCGTGGCGGGCTCGACGAGCATCTGGTCGCCGGTCACCTACGACGGCCCGGGCTACACGGTCATGAGCTGCGTGAACGACGAGACCACGGGTGCCGCCTCCTGGTGCTCCCCGAAGTACTAGGAGCCCCTGACTCCTGGAGCTCCCCCGTGGGCGGGGGCCCTTCCCCGGCATCTCGGGGAAGGGCCGCCGCCGCCGTCGTCCCGGCGCGGGCGTCCGGCGCAGGCGTCCCGGCGCGGGCCGGTCAGCGCAGTCCGGTCAGCGCAGGCCGGCGAAGAGGTCGTTCTCGGGCAGGCCCGCGCCGGTGGTGTCGTGGACCCGGACGAACGTCTCCACCCCCATCAGCTGGGTGAACCGCTCCTTGCCCATCCGCAGGAAGAAGATGTTCTCGCTCTGGCTGGCGTGCGCGAGCAGCGCGTCGAACTTCTGGCCGCCGAACTCGGAGGCGTCCACCCAGGTGCTGATCTCCTCGTCGGGGAGCCCGATCTCGGCCAGCGCGGCGGCCTCGGCCGGGTCCGGCTCCTCCCAGTCCGCGCCGAACTCGCGCATGACCTTGCCGAACTCCTGCATCATCGAGCGCGGCGCCGTGGTCCAGTAGACCTTCGACGCCGTCCCGGCCAGCGCCAGCGCCGCCGTGGTGATCCGGTTCGCCTGGATGTGGTCGGGGTGGCCGTAGAAGCCGTTCTCGTCGTAGGTCACCACCACGTCCGGCTGGTAACGCCGCATCAGGTCGGCCAGCCTGGCGGCCGCCTCGTCCACCGGCGTGCTCCAGAACGACCCGGGCGCGTCGTTGGCCGCCCAGCCCATCATCCCGGAGTCGGCGTAGTCCAGCAGTTCGAGGTGGCTGACGCCCAGGACCTCGCAGCTCGCCTCGAGTTCGGTGCGGCGCATCGCGGCGATGGCGGCCGGATCGTGGCCGGGCTCACCCGGCTTGACGCCTCCCGGGCCGTCACCGCAGCCGCCGTCGGTACAGGTGACGAGCACCGTGCGGATGCCCTCCGCCGCGTAACGCGCCAGGACACCCCCCGTTCCGGTGGCCTCGTCGTCCGGGTGGGCGTGCACTGCCATCAGCGTCAGGGGCCGGTCGGCCATGGGATCCATCCTCAGCTCGGTCGGGTGATCAACCCCAGTCTGCGCTACGGCGGCACGCGACCGTCCCAGGACCACGAAGCCTCCCCATTTGCCTAAAAGTATTAGGCAAAAGTACAGTCGATTATGTCGAAAGGGAGGAAGGTCATGGCACGCGCAGGACTGACCACGGAGCGCCTCACCCTGGCGGGGGCCGAGCTGGCCGACGAGGTCGGCTTCGAGCAGGTGACCGTCTCGGCGCTGGCCCGGCGGTTCGACGTCAAGGTCGCGAGCCTGTACTCGCACCTGAGGAACTCCCAGGACCTCAGGACCAGGATCGCGCTGCTCGCCCTGGAGGAGCTCGCCGACCGGGCGGCCGACGCGCTGGCCGGCCGGGCCGGCAAGGACGCGCTGACCGCCCTGGCCAACGTCTACCGCGACTACGCCCACGAGCACCCCGGCCGCTACACCGCGGCCCAGCTCAGGCTCGACCCCGCGACGGCGGCCGCCAGCGCCGGCGTCCGGCACGCCCAGATGACCCGGGCGATCCTGCGCGGCTACGACCTGACCGAACCGGACCAGACCCACGCGGTGCGGCTGCTGGGGAGCGTCTTCCACGGCTACGTGTCGCTGGAGATGGGCGGCGGGTTCAGCCACAGCGCCCCCGACACCCAGGAGACCTGGACCCGGACCCTGGACGCCCTCGACGCCCTGCTGCGGAACTGGCCCGCGCCCTGACCGGCGCCGCGACCCCCTCGACGGCGGGAACGCCGACGTCCCCGAAGCACCCGATCGCCCCGAAGGACCCGAAGGCGGAGACCATGTCCACCACCCAGCCCGACTGGACCACCACCCCCATCACCGCGGACCTGCTGCGCGGCGCCCTGGAGCTGGAGCGGACCGAGCACGGCGTGCTGCCGCACCGGCTGCCCGCCCGGGCCCGGGCCCAGTGCGCCGACGGTCAGCTGGCCATGGCGCAGTCCCAGCCGTCCGGCGTGCGGCTGGTGTTCCGGACCCGGGCCACCACCGTCGAACTCGACGCCCGACCCACCAAGCGGGTCTACCCGGGCGCCCCGCCGCGCCCCGACGGCGTCTACGACCTGCTCGTCGACGGCCGGATGACCGACCGGGGCAGCGTGGCCGGCGGCAGCACCCTGACCATCGACCTGGCGACCGGTGCCGCCACCCACCGGCCCGGACCGGCCGGCACGCTGCGTTTCGCCGGCCTGTCCGACGCCGTCAAGGACGTCGAGATCTGGCTGCCGCACAACGAGACGACCGAGCTCCTCGCCCTGCGCACCGACGCGCCCGTCGAACCCGCACCGGACCGCGGCCGCAGGGTCTGGCTGCACCACGGCAGTTCGATCAGCCACGGCTCCGACGCCGCGAGCCCCAGCACCACCTGGCCGGCGCTCGCCGCCCGGCGCGGCGGCGTGGAGCTGATCAACCTGGGCCTGGCCGGCAGCGCGCTGCTGGACCCGTTCACCGCCCGCGCGCTGCGGGACACCCCGGCCGACCTGCTCAGCCTCAAGATCGGCCTCAACCTGGTCAACACCGACCTGATGCGCCTGCGCGCCTTCACCCCCGCCGTGCACGGCTTCCTCGACACCGTCCGTGAGGGCCACCCGACCGCACCGCTGCTGGTCGTCTCGCCGATCCTGTGTCCCATCCACGAGGACACACCCGGGCCCAGCGCCCCGGACACCGCCGCGCTCGCCACCGGGCGGCTGCGGTTCCGCGCCGCGGGCAACCCCGCGGAGCGGGCGAGCGGGAAGCTGACGCTGGGCGTCATCCGGGACGAACTCGCCCGGATCGTGGCGCAGCGGGCGGCCGAGGACCCGCACCTGTACCACCTCGACGGCCGCGACCTCTACGGCCCGGCCGACGTCGCCGAGTTGCCGCTGCCCGACGAGCTCCACCCGGACGCCGCCACCCACCGCCGGATCGGCGAGCGCTTCGCCGCGCTGGCCTTCACCGCCGAGGGCCCCTTCGCGCCGGCCGGCGCCTGAGGCCGCGCCGAGCGCGCAGGCCTGGAGCACGCAGACACGGAGGCGCAGACACGGCGGACACGGCGGACACGGCGGACACGCGGGGACGTGGGGACGCGGGGACGCGGGGACGCCCCAGCAGAACGCCCCGCACCGGTGAGCCGGTGCGGGGCGTTCTGCGCGTCCTGGGAGGTCAGGCCAGGCGGATGTGCTCCGCCTGCGGGCCCTTCTGACCCTGGGTGACGTCGAAGGTCACCTTCTGGCCCTCCTGGAGCTCACGGAAGCCCTGGGCGTCGATGTTCGAGTAGTGGGCGAAGACGTCGGGGCCGCCACCCTCCTGCTCGATGAAACCGAAGCCCTTCTCCGCGTTGAACCACTTCACGGTGCCGTTCGCCATCTTCGTCTCCTTCAAGGGAACTGGTCGGATCCCGCACCGTGCGGAACCCGGAGGTGATCGCCCTGGTCCGGAGGCGTACTGGACAGCAAAAACGCCCACGGCATTCCACCGCGGGCGAGAACTTCGGAGCCACGACTGCTTGACCAAAACGTTACACCGCTTGGGCCGCCACCGGTAGGAGCCGTGCGGATCACGCCGCCGGCCCAGTCGTCGTCACCGGCGGCGCCGAAGGCCGAATCGACGGGTTCCGGCCAAGGCACGGTCGGGTCGCACGGGGCAGGCATCAAAGCGGCGTCAAGGTTGGCAATACACCCGTATGGAGCACGTCAGGGGTCCGCAGCGCGGAGAGAACCGCTGGTTGGCTGCATCTGCCGGCCACCCGTCGGCGCCGTCCGGATCCGCTCGCGGGACCGTTCTCGGCCAGCTCACTGAAGCACCTGGGTGGAACCCATGCTCGATCTCGTCTTCGTCGGTGTCACGGCTGCCGTGTTCGCCGTGCTCGCTCTGGTCGCGCGGGGGGTGGAGCGGCTGTGAGTGCCGAGAACGTCGCAGGTCTGATCGTTGCCGTCGCGCTCATCGGCTATCTCGTCGTCGCGCTGATCTTCCCGGAGAAGTTCTGACATGGGTTCCACTCTTGCCGGGTGGTTGCAGGCGCTCGCCCTGGTGGGCGCGCTGGCGCTGTGCTACCGCCCCCTTGGCGACTACATCGCGGGGCTGCTGACCACCGCGAAGCACCTGAGAGTCGAGCGTGGCCTGTACCGGGTGATCGGTGTCGATGGTGACGCCGATCAGCGGTGGCCGGTCTACCTGCGCTCGGTCCTGGCGTTCTCGGCCGTGTCGGTGGTGTTCCTCTACGGCCTGATCCGGTTGCAGACGCATCTGTTGCTGAGTCTGGGCGTGCCGCAGATGTCGGCGCACCAGTCGTGGAACACCGCGATCTCGTTCGTGACCAACACCAACTGGCAGTCGTACTCGGGTGAGTCGGCGATGGGCCACCTGGTGCAGATGGCGGGTCTGGCGGTGCAGAACTTCGTCTCCGCGGCGGTGGGCATCGCGATCGTGGCCGCGCTGATCCGCGGGTTCACCCGCAACCGCACGGACCGGGTCGGCAACTTCTGGGTGGACCTGACCCGGATCTGCCTGCGGCTGCTGCTGCCGATCTCGGTCGTCTTCGCGATCGTGCTGGTCGCGAACGGTGTGGTGCAGAACTTCCACGGCTTCCACGACGTGGCGACCCTGGGCGGCGGCACGCAGTCGATCCCGGGTGGGCCGGTGGCCTCGCAGGAGGTCATCAAGGAGCTGGGCACCAACGGTGGCGGCTTCTACAACGCCAACTCGGCGCACCCCTTCGAGAACCCGACCGGTTTCACCAACCTGCTGGAGATCTTCCTGCTGCTGGTGATCTCCTTCTCGCTGCCGCGCACCTTCGGCAGGATGGTCGGCGACCACCGTCAGGGCTACGCGATCGTCTCGGTGATGGCGATCTTCTGGGTGGCGTCGGCCGCGCTGATCACGCTGGCGGAGTCGCACCACGGCGGCAGCGCGTTGCAGGCGGCCGGTGGGGCGATGGAGGGCAAGGAGCAGCGCTTCGGGATCGCGGCGTCGAGTCTGTTCGCGGCGTCGACGACGTTGACGTCCACGGGTGCGGTGAACTCCTTCCACGACTCGTTCACGCCCTTCGGTGGCGGCTTGACGATCTTCAACATGATGTTGGGGGAGATCGCGCCCGGTGGTACCGGTTCGGGTCTGTACGGGATGTTGGTCCTGGCGATCGTGGCGGTGTTCGTGGCGGGCCTGATGGTGGGGCGCACACCGGAGTACCTGGGCAAGAAGCTGGGTGGGCGGGAGATGAAGTTCGCCTCCCTGTACATCCTGACCACGCCGGCGATCGTGCTGATCGGCACCGGGCTGGCGATGGCGCTGCCCGGTGAGCGGGCGGGGATGCTCAACTCGGGGGCGCACGGCTTCTCCGAGGTGCTGTACGCGTTCACCTCCGCCGCCAACAACAACGGTTCGGCGTTCGCCGGCATCACCGTCAACACCTCCTGGTACGACACGGCGTTGGGCCTGGCGATGGTCTTCGGCCGGTTCCTGCCGATGATCTTCGTGTTGGCGCTGGCGGGTTCGCTCGCCCAGCAGCAGCCGGTCCCCGCCTCCGCGGGCACGCTGCCCACTCACAAGCCGCTCTTCGTGGGCCTGCTGTCGGGCGTGGTCCTGATCGTGGTGGGTCTCACCTACTTCCCGGCTCTCGCGCTGGGGCCGATCGCGGAAGGTCTGCACTGATGTCCACCACCCTTACCCCCGTGCCGGTCGAACCCGCGCAGGCTCCCCACAGAGCCACGAGCAACCTGCTCGATCCCAAGGTGCTGCTGGCCGCGCTGCCGGACGCGGTGAAGAAGCTCGACCCGCGGGTGATGGTCAAGAACCCGGTCATGTTCGTGGTCGAGGTCGGCTCGGTGGTCACCACCGTCTCCGCGATCGCCAACCCCTCCGTCTTCGCCTGGGCGATCACCGTCTGGCTCTGGCTCACCACCGTCTTCGCCAACCTGGCGGAGGCGGTGGCCGAGGGCCGCGGCAAGGCGCAGGCCGACACGCTGCGCAAGGCCAAGACCGAGAGCGTGGCACGCCGCCTGACCAACTGGCCCGCCTCCGACGCCGAGGAGGAGGTGCCGGGAACGGCGCTGCGCCTGGGCGACCACGTGGTCGTCGAGGCCGGGCAGATCATCCCCGGTGACGGTGACGTCGTCGAGGGCGTCGCCAGCGTGGACGAGTCGGCGATCACCGGCGAGTCCGCGCCGGTGATCCGCGAGTCCGGCGGCGACCGCAGCGCGGTCACCGGCGGCACGAAGGTGCTCTCGGACCGGATCGTGGTGAAGATCGCCACCGAGCCCGGCAAGTCGTTCATCGACCGGATGATCGCGCTGGTCGAGGGCGCGGCCCGGCAGAAGACGCCCAACGAGATCGCGTTGAACATCCTGCTGGCCTCGCTGACCATCGTCTTCCTGGTCGCGGTGGTCACCCTGCAGCCGATGGCGACCTTCGCCGGCGCCCCGCAGTCGATGATCGTGCTGGTCGCGCTCATCGTGGCGTTGATCCCCACCACCATCGGCGCGCTGCTCTCCGCGATCGGCATCGCCGGCATGGACCGTCTGGTGCAGCGCAACGTGCTGGCCATGTCGGGGCGTGCGGTGGAGGCGGCGGGTGACGTCAACACGCTGCTGCTGGACAAGACCGGCACCATCACCCTCGGCAACCGGCAGGCCGCCGAGTTCCAGCCCGCCACCGGGGTCACCACCGACGAACTCGCCGACGCCGCCCAACTCTCCTCGCTGGCCGACGAGACGCCCGAGGGCCGCTCGATCGTGGTGCTCGCCAAGACCGACTACGGCCTGCGGGCCCGCACCCAGGGAGAGTTGACCCACGCCACCTGGGTGCCCTTCACCGCCCAGACCCGGATGTCCGGCGTCGACCTGCAGGAGGCCGACGGGCTGCACCAGGTCCGCAAGGGCGCGGCCGGCTCGGTCACCCGCTGGGTCACCGACAACGGCGGCACCGTCGGTGCGGACGTCGCCGACCTGGTCGACGGCATCTCGGCCGCCGGCGGCACCCCGCTGGTCGTCGCCACCAGGATCGCCGACGCGCCGGCCCGCGCGCTGGGCGTCGTCCACCTCAAGGACGTCGTCAAGGAGGGCATGCGCGAGCGCTTCGACGAGCTGCGCCGGATGGGCATCAAGACCATCATGATCACGGGTGACAACCCGCTGACCGCCAAGGCGATCGCGGACGAGGCCGGGGTGGACGACTTCCTCGCCGAGGCCACGCCCGAGGACAAGATGGCCCTGATCAAGAAGGAGCAGGAGGGCGGCAAGCTGGTCGCGATGACCGGCGACGGCACCAACGACGCCCCGGCCCTCGCCCAGGCCGACGTCGGAGTTGCCATGAACACCGGCACCATGGCGGCCAAGGAGGCCGGCAACATGGTGGACCTGGACTCCAACCCCACCAAGCTGATCGAGATCGTCGAGATCGGAAAGCAACTCCTGATCACCCGTGGCGCGTTGACCACGTTCTCGATCGCCAACGACGTGGCGAAGTACTTCGCGATCATCCCCGCGATGTTCGCCAGCGTCTACCCGGGCCTGCGGCACCTGAACATCATGGGCCTGCACAGCCCCACCTCGGCGATCACCTCGGCGATCGTCTTCAACGCCCTGGTCATCGTCGGCCTGATCCCGCTCGCCCTGCGCGGCGTCAAGTACCGGCCGTCCAACGCCAGTTCGCTGCTGACCCGGAACATCCTGGTCTACGGCGTGGGCGGCCTGATCGTGCCGTTCGTCGGCATCAAGGCGATCGACCTGATCGTCCAGTTCATCCCCGGCCTGCGCTGATCCGCGTCCGAGGAGAGGAGGAGAACCCATGTCCAAGCCCCTGCCCGCCGTCGTGCGGACGTACTCCACGGCCCTGCGGATGCTGCTGGTGATGACCGTGGTCCTCGGCGTCGCCTATCCGCTGCTGGTCACCGGCATCAGCCAGGTCGCCTTCGCCGACAAGGCGAACGGCTCGATCGTCAAGACCACCGACGGCAAGGAGGTCGGCTCCAGCCTGCTGGGCCAGACCTACGACCTGCCCAAGAAGGACCCGGGCGACCCCAACGAGCAGGCGCAGCCCGACCCGCAGTGGTTCCAGCCGCGCCCGGCCGCCAACGCCTACGACCCGAAGAGCTCGGGCGCCTCCAACCTGGGCCCCGACAGCGACGACCTGCTGAAGGCCGTCAACGACCGGCGCGCCGCGGCGGCCGCCTTCGACGGCGTCGACCCCGCCACCGTCCCCGTCGACGCGCTGACCGCCTCCGGCTCCGGCCTGGACCCGGACATCTCGCCGGCCTACGCCAAGGAACAGATCGCCCGGGTCGCCAAGACCCGCGGCCTGTCGAGCGACACCGTCGCCGCCCTGGTCGACAGGTACACCGACGGCCGCTCGCTCGGCTTCCTCGGCAACCCGGGCGTCAACGTCGTCCTGCTCAACAAGGCAGTGAGCGAACTGAAGTGACGCTTCATCAGTTCGAGTGACGGCTGGGCCGGCCCGGGTACACCCGCGGGCCGGCCCAGCCGTGTCCCCGGCACAGACCGTTCAAGCAGCCTCTCGTGAAAGAGACCCCGCTCATGGCTCGCGATCTCGCTTCCGGTACCCCGCCCCGTCGGGGCCGCCTGCGGGTTTACCTCGGCTCGGCCCCCGGCGTCGGCAAGACCTACCGGATGCTGGACGAGGCCCGCCGCAGACAGGAGCGCGGAGCCGATGTGGTGGTGGGCTACATCGAGTGCCACGGGCGCCGGCACACCGAGAACATGCTGCGGGGCCTGGACGTGGTCCCGCGGCTGGCGCGCACCTACCGCGACACCGAGTTCCGCGAGATGGACCTGGAGGCGATCCTGCGCCGCCGCCCGGGCGTCGTGCTGGTCGACGAGCTCGCGCACACCAACATCCCCGGCGGGCGCAACGCCAAACGCTGGCAGGACATCGACGAGTTGCTCGACGCCGGTATCGACGTGATCACCACCGTCAACGTCCAGCACCTCGAGTCCCTCAACGACGTGGTCCAGAAGATCACCGGAATCCCGCAGCGGGAGACCGTCCCCGACGAGGTGGTCCGCCGGGCCGACCAGATCGAACTGGTCGACATGGCCCCGCAGGCACTGCGCCGGCGGATGGCCCACGGAAACGTCTACAAAGCCGAGAAGGTGGACGCCGCGCTCACCAACTACTTCCGCGTCGGGAACCTCACCGCGCTGCGCGAGCTGGCCCTGCTCTGGGTGGCCGGCCGGGTGGACGAGGGGCTGCGCGACTACCGCAGCCAGCACAACATCGACCGGGTCTGGGAGACCCGCGAGCGCGTGGTGGTCGCGCTCACCGGCGGCCCCGAGGGCGAGACGCTCATCCGGCGCGCCGCGCGGATCGCCGACCGCACCGCCGGCGGCGAGCTGCTGGCCGTGCACGTCACCCGCAGCGACGGCCTGGCCGGCGCCTCCCCGAGCGCGCTGGCCGAACAGCGCCAGCTGGTCGAGACGTTGGGCGGCAGCTACGACGTGGTCGGCGGCGACGACATCCCCACCGCCCTGCTCAGCTTCGCCCGGGCCCGCGACGCCACCCAGCTCGTCCTGGGCACCAGCCGGCGCGGCCGGATCAACCGCCTGCTCACCGGCCCGGGCATCGGCGAGACCACCGTCGACCTGTCCGAGGACATCGACGTCCACATGGTCACCCACGAGTTCACCGGCCGCGGCCGGCTGCCCTCGCTCGGCCGGCGCCACTCCAGGCCACGCACCGTCGCCGGGTACGTCTGCGGCCTGGTGCTGCCCGCGCTGCTCACCGCGATCCTCTCCGCACTGGGCGGCTCGCTGAACCTCACCACGGACGCTCTGATCTTCCAACTCGGCGTGGTGGCAGTCGCGTTGCTCGGCGGCCTGCTCTCCGCACTGGTCGCCTCGGTGGTGGCCTCGCTGCTGCTCAACTACTACTTCATCCCCCCGGTCCACACCTTCACCATCGGCGAACCCAACAACGTCATCGCCCTGGCGGTCTTCGCCTCCGTCGCCCTCATCGTGGCCAGCGTGGTCGACCGCGCCATCGGCCAGACCACCCGGGCCGCCCGGGCCACCGCCGAGGCCGAGACGCTCAGCACCCTCGCGGGGAGTGTGCTGCGCGGCGCCGACGCGCTGCCGGACCTGCTGGAACGGGCCCGCACGGCCTTCGCCATGGACTCCGTCGCCCTGCTCGACCGGACCACCGGCCACCTGATCGTCAGGACGTCACCGAACGGGGAGGGAGCAGGAGTCGGTGCGGCGGCCGAGATCCCCGTCGACCCCGACACCGTCCTGATCCTGACCGGCCGTCGACTCTCGGCCGCCGACCAGCGGGTGCTGAGCGCCTTCGCCGCGCACGTCGCCGTCGCCCGCGAGCGGGAACGGCTGGCCGCGGCCGCGGCCGAGGTCGAACCGATCAAGGCCACCGACCGGATGCGCACCGCGCTCCTCGCCGCCGTCAGCCACGACCTGCGCACCCCACTCGCCGCCGCCCTCGCCTCGGTCGGCTCGCTGCGCAGCCCCGACGTCGAGTTCTCCCCCGAGGACCAGGCCGAACTCCTCGACCTGGCCGACAGCTCACTGGTCAAGCTGACCCGGCTGGTGGACAACCTGCTCGACATGAGCCGACTGCAGGCCGGCGCCCTCACCCTGCACCTGGCACCCGTGCGGCTCACCGAGGTACTCACCCGCGCCATGGACTCGCTGCCCCGCCCGGACGCACCGGTGCAGCCGCTCGACCTGGACCAGGTCGCCCCCGTCCTGGCCGACCCGCCGCTGCTGGAACGGGTGCTGGCCAACGTCATCACCAACGCGCTGCGCCACAACGCCCCCGGGGCGCCGGTGCTGGTCACCGCCAGCAGCCACCAGGACCTGGTGGAGATCCGGGTGATCGACCGCGGCCCCGGCATCGCCCCCGAGGACCGCGACACCGCCTTCCTGCCCTTCCAACGCCTGGGCGACACCGACAACACCACCGGCGTGGGCCTGGGCCTCGCCCTCTCCCGCGGCCTGGCCGAGGCGATGGGCGGCACCCTGGAGGTGGAGGACACCCCCGGCGGCGGCACCACCATGCTGCTGACCCTCCCCGCGGCGACCGGCCCCCGGGAGCCGGCCTGAGCAGGGCCGGGCGGGTGGCGTCAGGGCCCGGCCGGTGGCTCGCCGTGCGCGGGGTCGGCCGGCCCCGGGTCACCCGGTGCCGGGTCGGCCGACCCCGTGTCAGCCAGCTCCGGGGCGGCCAGCAGGCGCCGGGCGGGCTCGGCGAAGACCTGCTCGTCCAGCTCGCGCAGCAGGCGGGTGCCGGAGCGCAGGTCGGTGCTGCGGCGGGCGTCGGTGGCCAGTCGCTGCCACAGCAGCGGGTTGGCCACCAGGACCCGGGGGTCGAGCTCGACCAGGACGCCGTGGGCGTCGAGGAGCAGCAGCTGGGTGGCGACCGCGCCGGCGCGGCGCACGGAGACCAGGGCATCGGTGCGCAGCCGGCGCCCGCGCAGCGGTCCGCGCACCTCCAGCCAGCCCTCGCCGGCGCTGATCCGTGGGGGCAGCAGGAGGGCGAAGGCGGTCCAGCCCAGCAGGGTCCACAGCAGCGCCCGCGGGAGGGTCAGGCCGCCGGTCGCCCAGTCGGTGAGGAGGGTCAGGGCCGAGAGGGTGCCCGCGCCGAGCGCGGCCGCGCGGGCCGTGGGCGCCCACCGGCGGTCCACGAGGACAGCCGGACGGCCGGTGCGGGCCTGCTCGGGAGCGGGTTCCGAACGGTGCTGGGGCTGCCGCCGCAGGTGCATGGCACCGACCCTAGGGGCGCCCCCGCGGCCTGTCGTGATCCTCGGCGCCCGGCGGGGACTTCTTAGCGCTCCCCTGGCGAGTTCTTAGCGCCTCCCTGACGCGCCCGCCTGACGCGCCCGCCCGGCACCGTCCCCGGCGCCGCCGGTCGGGCGGGCTCAGCCGACGTGCACGCGCGGGCGGCGCGAGGGGTCCGGCTCGGCCTCGCGCAGCACCTCGCGGGTGACCGGCGCCACCTCGCCCTGCCCGAAGAGGAAGAACCGCAGGAACTGGGCGAGCGGGTTGCCCTCGGTCCACTCGAAGTAGACGTGCGGCCGGCGGCCGGTCAGGTCGCGCATGTGCAGCAGCAGCGCCGCGAGGGCGTTGGGCACGCTCGAACTCTCCAGCACCAGCACCCGGTACCGGCCGTGCAGCACCTCGCCGTGCACCCGCAGGGCGCTCTCGAAGTCGGACGGGTCGCGCACGGTGACCTCGACGAAGACCAGGTCGTCCTCGGCGGGGATGTCGTTGTCGGTGCGGATCTGGCGCAGCTTCTCGCGGTACTCGTCCTGGTCGCGGCTGTTGGGCTCGTTGGCGATCAGCCGGATGGTGCGGCGGGCGCAGTCGCGCACCAGGCGCTCGGCCGTGCTGTCCAGGACGACCTCGGTGACCCGCAGTTCGAAGGCGCGGGCCAGCCGGGAGAGCAGCGAGACCAGCATGATGGCCACGATGAAGCAGGCGCCGATCTTGACGCCGTCGGGCCGCTCGGAGACGTTGACCACGGTGGTGTAGAGGAAGACCAGCGAGATGGCGGCGAACGCGAGCGTCCAGTGGTGCTCGCCGGCCTTGCGGGCGGCGATGGTGACCGCGATCGCGGCCGAGCTGATCAGCACCAGCACGCCGGTGGCGTACGCGCCGCCCTGCGCGTCCACGTTGGCGTCGAAGATCCAGGTCACCAGGAAGGCGATCGCGGTGAGCACCAGGACCATCGGGCGCACCGCGCGCGCCCAGCTGGGGGCCATGCCGTAGCGCGGCAGGTAGCGCGGCATCAGGTTGAGCAGCCCGGCCATCGCGGAGGCGCCGGCGAACCAGAGGATGGCGATGGTGGAGAGGTCGTAGACGCTGCCGAAGGCGGCGCCCAGGTACTGGTGCGCCAGGTAGGCCAGCGCCCGTCCGTTGGCGGGGCCGCCGGTCTTGAAGTCGTCCGGCGGGATGAGCAGCGTGGTGATGAAGCTGGTGGTGATCAGGAAGACGCTCATGATGACCGCGGCCGTGGTCAGCAGCTTGCGGGCGCCGCGGATCCGCCCGACCGGGTTCTCCTCGGTCTCGCCCGGGTCACCCTCGATGTGCGGCATCACCGCGACGCCGGTCTCGAAGCCGGACAGGCCCAGCGCGAGCTTGGGGAAGACCAGCAGGGCCACGCCGATCATGTTGATCGGGTTGCCGTGCTCGGCGGTCAGCGCGTCCGTCCAGGCGGTGACCAGGTGCGGGGCGCTCAGCACGTGCCACAGGCCCACCGCCACCACGACCACGTTCAGCGCCAGGTAGACGCCGACCAGGACCACCGCCACGCCGATCGCCTCGCCGAAGCCCTTGAGGAAGACGGCGCCGAGCAGCGCCACCAGGATCAGGGTGATCGGCACCTGGTGGCCGGCCAGGGATCCGGACAGGTGCGGGTTCTCGACCAGGTGGGCGGTGGCGTCGGCCGCGGAGAGGGTGATCGTGATCATGAAGTCGGTCGCGGCGAAGCCGAGTAGCGTCAGGACGAAGAGCTTGCCCTTCCAGAACGACAGCAGCCGCTCCAGCATGGCGATCGAGCCCTCCCCGTGCGGGCTCTCCTGGGCCACCCGGCGGTAGACCGGCAGCGCGCCGAGCAGGGTGACCAGCACCAGCACGATGGTGGCCACCGGGGAGAGCAGGCCGGCGGCGAGCGCGGCGATGCCCGGCTGGTAGCCCAGGGTCGAGAAGTAGTCCAGCCCGGTCAGGCACATGACGCGCCACCAGCGCTGCCCCGGGTGCGCGGCGGGGGCCTGGGCGTGCGGCCCGGGGTGCTGCTTGGCCATGTCGGCCAGGCCCTCCAGCAACCACGCCCGCAGCCGGGCGCGGGCCGGACGGGCGGCGCCGTGATCGGACGGGGTCGCGGGGGCGGTCACCGTGTGCTCCTGTCGACGCGCTCGTGCCGCCGGGCGACGACTGGGTCAGATTATGCGATCAACGCTGCTGAACTGCGGAGGCTGCCCGGTGCCGGTCGGTCGCGATCCGGTGGCGCGGCGGCGACCGGGCGGGCGCCGGACGGCGATGGTGACGGTACGTGAGGTACGGGGGCGGGTGCCGGGGGCGGGGAGCGGGGAGGTGGCGGGCGGCTGGTGCAAGGAACGCGTCAACGCTTCGCCGGTGGCGGACCTCCGCCGGGCCCGGCCTGCTACACCGGGAGGAAGGAGGTGCACGATGCCCCGACTGCTCGCCAGGGGTCCGCTCGCGCTACTCGCCGCCGTCGCGGGCCCGATCGTTCTCTGCGCGGTCCTGCTGCCGCTCCGCGCCCACCTGGCCGCCGCCGACGTGGCCCTGCTGCTGGTCGTCCTGGTGGTGGCGGTCGCCGCACTGGGCCACCGGACGGACGGAGCGCTCGCCGCGGTGGGCGCCGCCCTCTGGTTCGACTTCTTCTTCACCCAGCCCTACGAGCGCTTCGCCATCAGCAAGTCGGCCGATCTCACCACCGCGGTCCTGCTGCTCGTGGTCGGCCTCGCGGTCGCCCAACTGGCCGCCCGTGCCCGGCGCCTGCGGGTCGTGGCCGTCACCGACGCCGGCCACCTGGCCCGGCTGCACGGGACCGCCGTGCTCGCCCGCTCGACCGGCTCGGCGCTCACCGTCGTGGACCACGTCCGCGAGCAGCTGATCGACCTGCTGGAGCTGCGCGGCTGCCGCTTCGAGTACGGCTCGCTGCTGGGCCGCCCGCCGCACCTGGAACCCGACGGCTCGGTGACGGTCGCCGGCCGCGCCTGGGACGTGGAGCGGCTCGGGCTGCCGGAACAGGACGTGGAGCTGCGGCTGGTGGGCAACGGGCGGTACCTCGGCCGGTTCATGCTGGAGACCACCCCCGGCACCCGGCCCTCCCGGCGGGCCCGGCTGGTCGCCGTCACCCTGGCCGAACAGGCCGGCGGGGCGCTGGACACCCTGCGCACACCGGTGAAGGCCGCCTGAGCGTCCCGCTGTTCCGTCACCCTCTCCAGATGTAAGGTATCCAAGGCATCTATGAGTCTTACACAAGGGGGCGGCCATGGTGCCGGATCTTGCCCGGGCGTGGGTGGCGGGCTGGGTGGTCTCGCGGCGGACCGCGCCGCCGGTGGCGGTGCCGTGGGGGCTGTGGATCGAGGTGGGGCTGCCGGATCACGTGGCCCGCCACGTGCTGCCCGAGACCGACGAGCGGACCGTGCGGGCCGCCGCGGCGGCGGTCACCGTCCCCGGTACCTGGCTCAAGGCCTTCCGTGCGCCGCGGTCGGTCGCCGGCTGGCTGGGACCCGGCTGGGTGGCCGACGACCCGGCGTTCCTGATGGCCGCCGACCTGCGCCGGGCCGCCGTCCGGGCTCCCGTCCGCGCTCCCGAGGGCTACCGGCTGAGCACGGCGACCCACGACGGCGTCGCCCTGGTGCGGGTGCTGGCCGCCGACGGGGCGACCGCCGCCCACGGCCAGGTCGCCACCGTCGCGGGAACCGCCGTGGTCGACCAGGTGGGCACCGAACCGGCCCACCGGCGCCGTGGGTTGGGCGCCCTGGTGATGCGCGCGCTGACGGACGTGGCACTCGAGGACGGTGCCGGCACCGGGGTGCTCGGCGCGACCGTCCAGGGCCGCGCGCTGTACGAGTCGCTGGGCTGGAGCGTGCGCGCCCCGCTCGCCGGCTTCGCCTACCGGCCGGCCGGGGCGGGAACAGCGGCGGCGGGGCCCTCGGTGGCTCCTGCGGGGGCGAGGGTGGCGGGGGTCGGGCCGTCCGGACGCACCGTGAGACCGTAGGCGGCGCCGCCGGGCACCGACCGGAAGACCGGGGTGTACGCGGGCAGCAGGTGTTCCAGCAGCACCGTGGACTCGCGCAGCGCGAACTGCAGGCCCAGGCAGGCCCGTGGGCCGAGACCGAAGGGCAGGTAGCCGCCGAGCACGCCGGGCCGGGCGCCCGGGGTCAGGAAGCGGCGGGGGTCGAAGCGTTCGGGCTCCGGCCACAGCGACGGATCGCGGTGCGTGAGGTAGGGGCAGACCAGCAGGTCGGTGCCGGCCGGGACCCGGTGGCCGGCCAGCACGTCGTCCTCGGCGGCGTGCCGGGGCAGCACCCAGGCCGACGGGTAGAGCCGCAGCGTCTCGCTGACCAGCGCCTGGACCGCCTCCCGGCGCTGCGGCGAGCCCTCCGGCCCGGCGGCCAGCGCCGCCGCGCGCGCCTCCGGGTGGCGGTCCAGCAGCAGGTGGAGCCAGGTCAGCGTGGTGGCGGTGGTCTCGTGGCCGGCGACCAGCAGGGTGACCAGCTCGTCGCGGATCAGCCGGTCGGTGTAGGCGGGTTGCTCGGCGGCGGCGTCCAGCAGGACGTGCAGCAGGCCGGGGCCGTCGGGACCGGCCGCTCCCCCGCGGGCCGCCTCGATGGCCCGGTGGGCGACGGCGTCGATCCTGGCCAGGTCGGCGGCGACCGCCTCCTCGGCGTCGACGGAGTCGGCCGGCAGGCTCGGCAGCGCGGCCACCACCACGGCGACGGAGGCCAGTTCACGCTCGGTCCCGTCGTCCAGCGGGTGGCCGGTGAGGGCGCGCCAGATGGTGTCCAGCGCGAACCGGCGCATCTCCTCGCCGACGTCGAAGCACTCCCCGGTGCGCGCGTACCCGGCCCAGCGCTCGGTGGCGGTGCGGGCCGCCGCGGCGATCCGGTGCTCGTGCCGGCGCATCCCGGGGCCGGTGAACTGGGCCTGCAGCAGGCGCCTCTGCTGCTTCCAGGCGTCGCCGGTGGCGGCCAGCACGCCGTTGCCGACCAGCAGCCGGGCGCGGTGCGAGCGCTTGACGTAGCGCTCCGGCCGGTGGGCGAGCACCTGCTGGACCGCCTGCGGCTCGGTCACCAGGACGGTCGGGCTCCCACCGAGCGGCAGCGCCACGATCGGGCCGAGCGCCGCGCGGGCCCGGGCCAGCAGATCGACCAGCGCGCCGCCCTCCGCCCGCCACCGGTCCAGCACGGCGGCGTCCAGCAGGGGCAGCGGCCGACCGGCTCCGTCGGCCGGGGACGGCGCCGCGGTCGTCGGCGCTGCGGTCGTCGGCGCTGCGGCAGCCGGCGCTGCGGGGGCCGGTGGCGGAAGGGGCGTGGGGCTGGCGTCGGTGGCCACGGGCCTTCTCCTGTTCGGTCCTTGACGGTGCTTCGACAGCACGGACTGTACGGGAGCCGGCACACCGCGCGCAGGGACGGGCGGCGGCCGTCAGTCGTCCGGCGCCGCCATCAGGCCGTACCGGTAGGCGATCGCGACCGCCTGCGCGCGGTCCCTGGCCCCGGTCTTGGCCAGCACCCGCTTGACGTGCGTCTTCACGGTGGACTCGGCGACCACCAGCAGGACGGCGATCTCGGCGTTGGACAGACCCTCGGCCGCCAGCCGCAGCACCTCCCGCTCGCGCCCGGTCAGCAGCGCCAGCCCGGTCCGGTGCGGGCCGGCGGCACCCTCGTCGGGGGCCGGCGCCCGCTGCCGGGAGCGACCGGGGTCGCGGTACCGGTCGCCCAGTCGGTCGCGGGCGACCAGCTGGGCGACCAGGTCGCGGGTGACGGCGGGGTCCAGCAGGGACTCGCCGGCGGCCAGCGTCCGCACCGCGTCGATCAGCCGCTCCGGCGAGGCGCGCTTGAGCAGGAACCCGGCGGCGCCGGCCCGCAACGCGCCCCAGACGTAGTCGTCGTGGTGGAAGGTGGTCAGCACCAGCACCCGGGCGGGCAGGCCGGCGGCGACGATCCGGCGGGTCGCCTCGACGCCGTCGATGCCGGGCATCCGGACGTCCATCAGCACGACGTCCGGCAGGACCACCCGGCACAGCTCGACCGCCTGCAGCCCGTCGCCCGCCTGGCCGACCACCTCGATGCCCGGCTCGCTGCCCAGCACCAGGGCCACCCCGGCCCGCAGCAGCGCGTCGTCGTCGGCGATCACCACCCGGATCACCGCGGGATCGGGAGCAGCACGCGCAGCCGGAAGCCGCCCCGGTCACCTCCCCGGTGCTCCGGGCCGCCGTGCTCCATGCCGCCGTGGTGCATGCTGCCGTGCTCCATGCTGCCGCCGAACATGGCGACCCGTTCGGCGACTCCGAGCAGGCCCCGGCCCGGCTGGTAGCCGTCCACCGCGCCCCGCCCGTCGTCGCGGACCTCGATGTCCAGCACGTCCCCGGCGCACCGCACGGTGATCCGCGCGGTGCCGGCCCGCCCGTGCTTCACCGCGTTGGTGAGGGCCTCCTGGACGATCCGGTAGGCGGACAGGTCCAGGCTGCGCGGCAGTCGGTGCGTGCCCGGGTCGATCCGGGCGGTGACCCGCAGGCCGGCCTGCTCGATCCGCGCGGTCAGCCGGGCGAGGTCGGCGAGCCCGGGCTGCGGGCCGGGTGGGGCCGGCAGGCCCGACGGTCCGTCCGGGTCACCGCCCCGCGGCCCGGCGCCGGGCGCACCGGACCCACCGGGCTTTCCGGCGGCGACGGTGTCGCCGGGGGTGGCCGGGGTGGGCGGCTCGCCCTGGCGCAACAGCCCCAGCACCCGGTCCAGTTCGTCCAGCGCCTCGCGGCCGGTGTGCTCCAGCCCACCGAGCAGCTCGCGGCTCTGCGCGGGCTCGCGGTCGAGCAGCCGACGGGCGGCACCGGCCTGGACCAGCATCACGGTCAGCGTGTGGCCGACCAGGTCGTGCAGCTCGCGCGCGATCCGGGCCCGCTCCTCGGCGGCGACCCGCTGACGCAGCAGCCCGCGGGCGGCCTCCCGATCCTCCTGACGGCGCGCGACCCCGTACCCGGCCGCCCAGGCCAGCAACCAGACGAAGAGCACCCCGGCGGGAATCACCGGGTAGGTGTGGGCCGCGCCCGCGAAGTACGCGAGCATGCCGAGCAGGACGACCACCGGTCCCAGCCGGGCGCGCGGCCGGGTCGCGTACAGGCCCAGGGCGTACAGGCCGATCAGGTTCGCGTACGGCGACAGCGGGCTGGGCAGCACGAAGAGCGCCTCCGCCGACAGCGCGGCGGAGCCGATCAGGTAGGCGGCCAGCGGCGCGGTGCGGCGCACCGCGAGCGCGCCGGCGATCACCACGCTGAGCACCAGCGCCACCGGTAGCCGCGCCCGGACCTGCGCCCCCGCGCCGAGCCGCTCCACGACCATCGCCACCAGCATCGTGCCGGCCAGCACCCGGTCCACCGTCACCGCGCCGGGCCGCACGTCCCGGCGGAGCAGCGGGCGCGCCGCCAGCCGGCGGAACCGGGCCGCGATGCGCGGCGCGGGTGGGGGCGGAACCGGAGGCGGGGTTGGGGGCGGGGTCACGGTGGGGGTCGGCCGGCTCATCGCAGCTCCGGGTGGGGTGGTCGCGGTCACCGCCGCGCGGTGGCGTCCTCGGACCGTAGCGAGGTGCGCGGCACCGCGCATCACCCCGCAGGGGTACGGCACCCCTACCCGGCCGGGGGTACCTCCCCGCCCGCGCCGCCGCACCACCCCGACCGGGGGACGGGCGGCGACCCCGCTGGGCGGACGCGCCGCGGCGCACCCGATCCGTACCGTCCTCGACATGAACTCCTCTACTGAGAGCCACACTTGGCGCACTCGTACGGGCCCGGGCGGCCACCGGTGAAGACCTCCTGGCCACGCCGGTCCGGCTGGCTCGCGATGACCGTGCTGGCCTTCCTGACGGCCCTGCTCGCCTCCCGGTACTTCGGCCGTGACCCCGACGACTTCCTTCCCGAGCAGCGGGCGGTCTACCTCGCCCACCTCACCCCCCTGTTGCTGCACATCGGCGGCGGCGTGGCGGCGACGGTCCTGGGACCGTGGCAGTTCCTGCCCCGGCTGCGCACCCGCCACCCGGCGGTGCACCGGCTGATCGGCCGCGGCTACCTGCTGAGCGTGCTGGTGACCGGCATCGGCGGTCTGGCGATGGCGCCGCACGGGCTGTACGGCCCGATCGCGCCACTCGGCTT
Source organism: Kitasatospora nipponensis (assembly GCF_039528135.1). Classification (NCBI taxonomy): domain Bacteria; kingdom Bacillati; phylum Actinomycetota; class Actinomycetes; order Kitasatosporales; family Streptomycetaceae; genus Kitasatospora; species Kitasatospora nipponensis. The sequence continues at coordinate 57,935 of NZ_BAAALF010000023.1, forward strand.
CGCCACCCTGGCCGTGCTGCTGCTGGGCACCACCACCGCCGCGTTCGTCACCGTCCGGCGCGGCGCGGTGGCGCGCCACCGGGTCTGGATGACCAGGTCCTACGCGCTCATCTTCGCCGCCGTCACCTTCCGCCTCTGGGTGAGCCTGCTGCCCATGGCGGGCGTGCCCTTCGAGCAGGCCTACATGAGCGGCGCCTGGACCTGCTCGCTGATCAACCTGCTGGTCGCCGACCGCCTCACGGCCCGCCCCACCCCGCGCCGCAGCACCCGGGAGGCGGAGGCCGGCCGAGCGGAGACGAGGGCGGCCTGAGACCAGGCGAGTGAGCCGAAGGGCGCGCCGGTGTCGAAAGGGAGAAGGGCCAAGCGACCGAGGAACGAGGGAGCGCAGCGCCCGCCGACCGTCGACACCGGGCCAAGAGCGCCCGGAGGCGAACCGAGCCGGCAAGGGGTGCGAGTGAGCCGAAGGGCGCGCCGGTGTCGAAAGCGAGGAGCGACAAGCGACCGACGAAGGAGGGAGCGCCGGAGCGAGGAGCGTCGACACCGGGCCAGGAGCGCCCGGAGGCGAACCAAGCCTAATGAAGGGCCCCCTGTGGCTACCCTGGGGCCATGCGGATCTCCGTCTCCTCCGACCTGGACGAGGGCGTCGCGCCCCTCCTGGTGGCCGAACTCCGGCGGCGTGGCCACACGGTGAGCACCCACGGCGCGCTGCGGCCGGGCGACCGCAGCGACTGGGCGTACTGCACCGAGGCGGCCGCCCGCGAGGTGGCCGAGGGCCGGGCCGAGCAGGCGGTGGTCTGCTGCTGGACCGGCACCGGCGCCTCGATCGCCGCCAACAAGCTCCCCGGGATCCGCGCCGCCCTCTGCACCGACGCCGGCACGGCGCAGGGCGCCCGGCGCTGGAACGACGCCAACGTGCTCGCCCTGAGCCTGCGGCTCACCTCCGGGCCGCTGCTCGGCGAGATCCTGGACGCCTGGTTCGCCGGCGAGCCCAGTCAGGACGCCGACGACCGGGAGAACATCCGCCACCTGGAGCGGATCGAGACCACCGGTGCCACCGGCACCGGTCAGTCCGCGGGCGGGGCGAAGTAGCCGCCGGGGGTGACCCCCAGGGCGCGGTGGAACATCGCGGTGAAGGCGCTCGGGGTGGCGTAGCCCAGCCGGGCGGCCACCGCCGTGACCGGCAGGCCGCCGGCCAGCAGGGTGACGGCGTGCAGCAGCCGTGACTGCCGGACCCAGTGCGCGAGCGTCATGCCGGTCGCCGCGGCGAACCGGCGTTGCAGGGTCCGCGGGCTCAGGTGGGCGTGGGCGGCGGCCGCCGCCGTGCTCCAGGAGCGGCCCGGCTCCGCGTGGATCGCCGCGCAGAGCCGGTCGAGGTCGGGCTCGCCGGCGGTGGGCAGGTGCAGGGCGGGGACCGGGCGCGGGACCAGCTCGTGCAGCAGCAGCGCCATGACCGCTCCGTCGCGGCCGTCGACGTCGTAGGCGAGCGGGATCCGGGTGGCCGCCTCGACGAGTTCGCGCAGCAGCGGGCCGACCGCCACCACGCTGGGCCGCGCCGGCAGGTGCGGCGCCGCCTCGGGCTGTACGTAGAGGGTGCGCATCCGGACCGTCCCGGTGCAGCTCATCGCGTGGGTGACTCCGGCCGGTACCCAGACCCCGCGGGTGGCGGGCACCACCCAGGCGCCGTGGCCGGTGACCACGGTGATCGCTCCCGAGGTGCCGTAGATGAGCTGCGCGCGCCGGTGGTGGTGGGGCGCGATGTGGTGGCCGTCGGGCAGGTCGCGCGCCATCGCGGCCAGTGGCCGCGGCACGTCCTGGTAGTCCTCGCGGTCCTCGCTCTTCTCGTACATTGGCGCACTCTCGACAGGGGACGGCGTAACCGCGAAAGCATGCCACGCCCGGCGACCCCTAGCGTCGGACCACGTGATCGAACACCTCCGCGCCCGCCCGGCCGGTCCCGTCGCCCCCCGGCCCGCCCGCCGCACCGCGCTGCTGGCCGCCACCAGCGCGGTGACCGCCGCCAACGTCTACCTCAACCAGCCGCTGCTGGCCGCCGCCGCGCACGACCTGCGGGTCGCGCCCGCCACCCTGGGCGCCGTGCCCACCGCCACCCAGCTCGGCTACGCGGCGGGCATCGCCCTGCTGGTCCCGGCCGGCGACAGCCACGACCGGCGCCCGCTGATCCTGGCGCTCGGCGCGGCCGGCACCCTCGCGCTGACCGCCTGCGCGCTGGCCCCCGGCGCGCCCTGGCTGGTCGTCGCGAGCCTGCTGCTCGGTCTCTCCTCGCCGGTGCCGCAACTGGTCGCACCGCTGGCCCTGGCACTGGCGACGGACGGACGGCCCGGCCGCACGGTGGGCGTCGTGCAGGGCGGCCTGCTGCTGGGCGTGCTGGCCTCCCGCGCGTACGCCGGGGCACTGGCCGAACTCTGCGGCTGGCGTGCCGTTTACGGGTGCTCGGCCCTGCTCACGCTGCTGCTGACCGGCGTCCTGTGGCGCCGGCTGCCGGCGGGCGGCGCACCGCCCGGCGCCCCCTCCTACCGGGCCGCGCTGGCCTCGCTGCCGCGGCTGTTCACCGGCGAGGCGCTGGTGCGGCGGGTCACCCTGTGCGGCGCCCTGGTCGGCGTCTCGTTCGGCGCGTTCTGGACCGCGCTGACCTTCCTGCTCACCCAGCACCGGCACGCGGGGCCGACCGAGGTCGGCCTCTTCGGCCTGGTCGCCGCCGCCAGCGCCCTGGCCTCACCCGCGGCCGGACGGGTGGCCGACCGGATCGGGCAGCGCGGCGCGCTCGCCGCGCTGACCGCCGTGGTGCTCGCGGGCTGGGCGCTGCTGCTTCCGGGTGGCGACGGGCTCGGCGCGCTGATCGCGGGCGTGGTCGTGCTGGACGTCGGGACCTGGGGGCAGCAGGTGGTCTGCCAGAGCATCCTGTTCACCCTCGCGCCCGGCGCCCACAGCCGGCTGAACACCTGCTACTTCACCCTGCGCTTCGCGGGCATCGCGGTGGGCTCGCTGGCCGGCTCGCTGGCCTGGCGGCACGGCGGCTGGCCGGCGGTGGTGCCGGTCAGCGCG
>NZ_BAAALF010000024.1:0-50785 GCF_039528135.1 Kitasatospora nipponensis
GGGCGTCCCTCAGGGCCGACACGCCCACAACCTGCTTCCGGCCGGCGCCCGAGTCACGCACTGTGGAGAACGAGCTCTCAGTCAACCCATCCGAAACGCAGGGCCTGCTTGCTTCGGGGTGGAATCGTGAATACGGCTGAACCGGAGGCGGTTTCTCTTCATGACATTTCTCCGCAAATGGCTAATCTTCGGGCCCACTGGCTCGCCTGGGGCGGATCCGACTCGATCCAGGATGATCTGGTCGTCTACCGCAGTGGCCTCCAGCACGGACTGCTCAATGGTGTCCTGAGGCTCAGCGGTCGCAGTGTTCCCGAGGCGGCCGCTGATGCTGAGCAGCAACTGGCCAACCTGCCCTGGCGATGGTGGGTTGGCCCGGACAGCGACGCCGGCGTGGCGGAGGCATTACGGGAACGCGGCTACAGCCGCAACGGCAGCATGCCAATCATGGCAGTCCGACTCGACCAGTTGTCTGCACCGCCTTCGCCCGCCGGCCTCATCATCGAACGCGTCGATGGACCGGACAGTGTGACGGACTACGTCGATGCCTACGCGTCGTCTTTCGGAGTCGGCCACACGCTTCGGGCCTTGGTAGTGGACGCCGAATCCAGCCTCCGCACCGATCTCGGCCGCCTCATCCGCCTGGTCGGGCGAATTGACGGTCGCGCGGTGGCCACATCGGCCGTGCTGATCAGCAACGGTGTTGCAGGTGTCTACTGGGTCGGGACACATCCCACGTATCGTGGGCGAGGCGTAGGCGCGGCGCTCACGGCGGCGGCCATGGTCATTGGGCGCCAGCATGGAGCACTCGTTTGCACTCTGCAGGCCAGTGCCCTGGGCGCGCCGGTCTACCAGCGGCTGGGATTCACGCAGGTGAGCGAAGTCGTGCTCTATTCGCCGCCATCCGGGCTGTGACCAGAACTGCGCCCCAAACCTACGAAGAGAGAAACGACCGTGATGTCGCGTCCGGGGTCCGGCATCAGAGGCACCACTGTCGGTCACGGAAGGACAGCGACATGAGGGCCGTTCAGATCATGAGTTACGGTGCGGCGGACGTCCTGCTCGTCAACGAGGTCGACCGTCCCGCTCCCGGTGCGGGCGAGGTGCTGGTGTCGGTCGAGGCGACCAGCGTGAACGGCCACGATGTGATCTTCCGCGCGGGGCAGTTGAAGATGGTGTCGGGATGTCGGTTCCCGATCGGTACGGGGCTGGACTTCGCGGGCACCGTCGTCGAGACCGGCGCCGACGTCCAGGGCTACCGGGCCGGGGACAGGGTGTGGGGCATGGTGCACCCCCGGCAGCGGCACGTCACTGCGGGGGCGGCCGAGTACGTCACGGTGGCAGCGAACCGCATCTCGCACGCTCCGGCGGGACTCTCGTCGGTCGGCGCGGCCTCCCTGGTCGTGGCAGGCGCCACAGCGCTGATCGCGCTGCGTGACAGCGTGCACGTCGTTGGCGGGGAACGGGTCCTGGTGCGGGGCGCGGCCGGCGGAGTCGGCACCGCCGCCGTGCAACTGGCACACGCGATGGGCGGCCATGTCACCGCGCTGGCCCGCGACCGCCATGCAGAGCTTCTCACCGGACTCGGTGCCGACGAGGTCCTCGACTACCGCTCCACCACCTCGGACCGAATCGGCCCGTTCGAGGTCATCGTCGACACCGTCGGCACGGAACTGCACTGCTACCGGAGCCGGTTGACAAAGGGCGGTCGGATGGTCACCGTCGGACTGTCCCTGTCGGCCCTGGCCGCGATCGCCGTGTCGAGCGTGCACGGTCCCCGCCGCATCCGCACCTTCAGCGCCAACCCGGGTAGCGCCGTGCTGGGCGACGTGGCCGACCAGGTCACCTCGGGTGCACTGCGTCCGGTGGTCGACAGCGTGTACCCCCTCGCGGACATCGCCGCGGCGCACGAGGCGTTCGAGCGCGGTGGCGTCGCGGGCAAGCACGTGGTCATGGTGTCCGGATGAAGAGGCGAGCCAGAACAGCGTGGGGTAGGTCGTGACGCAGGTGGATGAGCGTGGCGCTCACCCGGTCGACGAACACGAGCCGATGAGTCGGCGCCATGCCCTCCTTCCGTCCGCGCCCAGCTGGCCGAGGGCCTCGTCACGGTGTCCTCCGGCAGTCCGGCGGGTCAGGTCGCGGGCCGCTTCCACACCTGCGACTCCTACAGCTCCCTCACGCTCGATGGCCCGCTGCGGGCCGATCGGATCGTCGACGCCACCGCGATGTTCGACACCAAGATGGCCGCGCTGCGCCAGCACGCGAGCCAGCCCTCGGTCTTGGGGAACAGCGGTACAGCCGCACATGCGTCGTTCTCAGCGGCGGGGTAGTACACCCAGGAGAGTTGCGGTCAAGGCCTGCTTCAAGTAGTCCTCCAGGTCCAGGTGGAAGCGGGCCAGGTCGGGCTCGGCCTGGTAAGCCGCCTGCAGACTGGGCGGGGGGGTGCTGTACGCCGACAGCGCCCCGGCCATGACCATGGTTTGCAGACTGAACAGGGTGGCGTTCTCCCCCAGCTCCGATAGGTGCGTCCTGAGCAGGTCGGTCATGGTCGTCAGGCGAGTCAGGGAGGCGCGCTTGTGGCGGGCCGCAACCTCGACGGAGACATTGTGCTCGAGAACGCTGCCCTGTGCACCGAAGAGCTCGCACAGCACCACCCGGCCGGACAGCGAGCGACTGAGGACCTCGGCCACCGCTGCCGCTCGCTCGGTCATGGAGAGATCGTTGTCGAGAGCGGCGGCCAACTCCTCTGTCAGTTCTGCCAGCCACTCCTGCAAGAAGCGGTCGAGCAGTTCCAAGAGCACCGCTTCGCGGGACTCGAAGTAGCGCAGCACATTCGGCTTCGCCAGCCCTACCCGGCGGCTGAGCTCGTTGAGGGTGACCGCGGCCACCGGCATCTCGTCGAGCATGGCCGACGCCACGTCGAGGATCGCCTGCCGGCGGATCGTCCGTTGTTCCTCTGTTCGCGCGCGCTGGAAAGTCACGTTCCCCAGTCTAGATTACGTACCATCGGTACATTGACATCGTACCGACGGTACCTTAGCGTCCGAGACACAAGATACCTTCGGTACTTTCAGCGGCTGGGAGTCTGGCATGAGCGATGAGTGGACGACCGCACGTATTCCTGACCAGCACGGACGGGTGGCCGTCGTGACCGGCGCCAACACCGGCCTGGGATTCGAGACCGCCAGGGCGCTCGCCGAACGCGGGGCCTCCGTGGTGCTCGCCGTGCGCAACGTCGAGAAGGGCGAGAAGGCGGCGGCCCGCATCAACGGCGAGGTGACCGTGCAGGCGCTGGACCTGACCTCGCTCGACTCCGTCCGGGCCGCAGCCCAGGACCTGCGATCCCGGTACGACCGGATCGACCTGCTGATCAACAACGCCGGCGTCATGTACACCCCGAAGCAGACGACCGCCGACGGTTTCGAGATGCAGTTCGGGACCAACCATCTGGGCCACTTCGCACTCACCGGTCTCCTGCTGGACCTGATGCTGCCGGTGCCCGGCTCGCGCGTGGTGACGGTCAGCAGCACCGGCCACCGCATCCGGGCCGCGATCCACTTCGACGACCTGCAATGGGAGCGCTCGTACAGCCGGGCCGGCGCCTACGGCCAGTCCAAGCTGGCCAACCTGATGTTCACCTACGAGCTGCAGCGCCGGCTCGCCTCGCAGGGCACCACCGTCGCGGTGGCCGCACATCCCGGCCTGTCCAGCACCGAGCTGGTCCGTAACAGCCCTGCGGCCATCCGGCTTCCGCTCACTTGGCTCGCGCCGCTGGTCACCCAGACCCCGGCGATGGGCGCACTGCCGACCCTACGCGCCGCCGCCGACCCCGCCGTGCTGGGCGGCCAGTACTACGGCCCCGGCGGACGCCTTGAGATCAAGGGTCACCCTCAGCTGGCCACCTCCAGCGCGCAGTCGTACGAGACAGCCGTCCAGCAACGGCTGTGGGCCGTCTCCGAAGACCTCACCGGCGTGATGTTCCCCGCCGCCCAAACCCAGCAGAACCAGATCCAGTAGGGACCGGCCATCACCAACTGAGAAGCGATCCGCAAACCCGACACGGGACTTGGGAACAGCACGAGTGTTCCCGGGTTCCCGATTCGGGTGATCTCGGCGTTGTCGGCGCATGAAGACAGGGCCTCGGTGCAGCTTGGAGGTTGTCGAGACCGAAAAGCCGCAAGGAGATCCTGTTGCCGCTTTTGTATGCTACGACGGCGCGAAGAAGATCAACGGCCGCAAGCGACACCTGGTCGTTGACACCCCCGGCCTGCTCCTGATGATCCTGGTCACGCCCGCCGACGCCGGCGACCGGGCCACCGCCGCCGACATGCTCCCCGCGCCGAAGGCCAAATTCCGTCTCCTGCACAGGATCTGGGCCGACAGCGGCTACACCGGCGACCTCATCACCTGGGCGGAGACCAAGCTCGCCCTGGTCGTGGAGATCGTCAAACGCACCGACGACCTGTCCCGGTTCCGCGTCGTCCCGCGCCGGTGGGTGGCGGAGAGGAGCCTCGCGGAGCTGACCCGAGCTCACATCGAGGGCTTCCTGACCCACCAGATCGCCTGCCGCAAGGCCGGGCTCCTCGACGGCGACGGCAACCACACAGTCACCGCCCACAGGTTCCGGCCTTCCGTTGGCACCCAGCTCGCCGAGGGCGGCGCCCAGATCCAGCCCATCATGGCCATCCTGGGCCACCGCAGCGCGCAGATGTCAGCGACCTACTCCCACATCAGCGACCCCGTACTCAAAGAGCAGTACGAAAAGGTCATCGCCGCCGGCGGACGCATCGCCGGCCCGGCCGCCGAGGCAATCCTGGCCAGCCAGCTCGGCGAGGAAACCGTCCACTGGCTGAAGACCAACTTCTTCAAGACCGAACTCGAACTCGGCCACTGCCTGCGCACCCCGGCCGAAGGACCGTGCGAATGCGACCTCTACCTGCGGTGCTCGAAGTTCTTCACCACCGGCGAGTACGTTCCGCGACTGCGGGAGCGGCTGGTCCGCGAGCACGAGCTGGTCCAGGACGCGGTCGAACGCGGCTGGCCTCGTGAGGTCGAACGGCACACCGCGCTCTCCGGCCGGATCTGCGAACTCCTCGCGGAACTCGGCGAGTCCATTGCCTCAGGCACGCTCGGGGATGCGTGATCTCGTCTTCGGGCCGGTTCATTGATGCCCGTCCCGTCGCGACGAGGTCAGGTGCCCACGGGGGTGCCGTCGGGCTTCCGCCCGAAGGCCGACGCGAGGACGTCGGGGAGGTCGGCCGCTGGGACAGCGGTGCGCACCTCCGCCAGGACACGGGGGAAGTCGTCATCATCGATGGCACCCAGGTACTCCTGGCGCAGCTTGTGGATGACCTCGACAAGCTCGGGCCGCAACCGCATCCAGGCGCGAGACGTTCGGATCTCCTCCTCGACCTGATCCATGAACCAGCGCATGACCTGGTACGGGATGTCCAGGTGTCCACCTTGGGGGTCGAAGCACAGCGTCGGTTCCCGCACCGGGTCCTCGTCAGGGACGACGGCGGTCACAAGAGCTCGTTGATCGGCGACAAGGTGCAGTTCCAGATACCAGGCGTCGTCCGGGACGGAGTACATCACGGTGATCGCGTAGTCGCCGTCGGGGTGCGGGAAGGGCATGGCCGCATGCTGCCACAGCCGTTGTCGGCGTACACCTGTACCTGCCCAGGGTGGTACGGCCGAAGGTGCTCAGCTCCCGCGCCGTTTCAGGCTCGGCAGAGACGAGGATGCTCGGCGTAATCGGGAGGCGTCACGGGCGGGGGATGCGGAACACTTCGGCGGGTGATCGTGATGCAGCCCGTCCTGGAGATCAACACCCCCGACGGCTTCGACCTTTGGCCTGTCGCTGAGGCCGAGCCGTTCGGCTTCCTGCCCCTCAGCGGCGAGCTCTCGCCCGCCGAGGTCGGGACAGCGGTGATGCGCATCGCCGGCTGTAATGACATCGACCCCGACGGAGACCGCCCGCCCCGGCCCTCCGACCCGCTTGACTCCTTCCTTCACGGACTGCTGACCTTCGACAACCTCTTCGCGGCCGGCGGCCTGCGGGTGACCGACAACTCCACCGGCATCACGTTCCTGCCCGGCTGCTGCGACGGGCTGGAGGACTGGCGCGACTGGTATCGGCTCGTCGACGGCGGCGGCCTGCTCGGCTTCGGCCACGACCCCGTGTCACCGGTTGCGGAGCGCTTCGGCGACACCATCCGGCTCACGGTCAACGCCGAGCAGAGCGACAGTCCCGGGATCGAACTGTCCGTCACCGAACTCCGCCACCTGCTCACCGGTGCCGAGCGAGACCTGGCCGACTTCCTCGCGCTGGCCGCCGACTGGGTCCTTCAGCACCTGCCCGGCCACTGGGCTCCGGTCACCGCCGCCCTCGCCCGGGCTCTCGACCTGCCCGCGCTGGCCGTACCGCCGGAGCAGTAATGCAGCGGGCCCGGTTCCGCCGGCCGACGAAGACCGGGCCCGGCACAGTCATCGTGCGTGCCGCGGTGAGCATCTTCGCGTGCACCGGCTGGGCACTTCGAGGTGTACGCCGACAGCCGTCAGGCGGCAGTTCGCCAATATCGGACCTGCAACTTGTCCAGATAAACGTTGAGGTTCCGGTGCTTGAGCGGGGAGAGGCGGGCGATGTCCTCGTCCCTGATCTCGTGGCCCCCGGCGCGGAGCTGGGCGACGGCGGCATCGATGTACTTCCCGTCGCGGTACGCCAGGTAAATGGTGCCGCGCTTGCCGTGGCACACGTCGCGGGCGAGCTTGTGCCGGGACTCCTGCCCAGTGACCTGCCGGTTCATCTGCCGGCGGTAGGTGTCGTCGACCGGGTCGACCATTCGCATCAGGTGCTCGGTCTTGGCGATCCGCCCGTACTCGGCGACGCCTGCCCCAGCGGGGTGGGGTGGCCCTGGGACCTGCACGACTACCGCCACTCTGCCCTGACCTACCTCGGCGAGCAGGGCGCCCCGGCGCTGGTGCTGATGGCGAAGTCCCGGCACAAGAAGCCGGAGAACGTCCGTCGCTACTTCAAGCCCTCCCCGGAGGCGATCGCCGAACTCACCAGTCCACTCGCCCCGGAGACGTCCGCTGCTGAACCGCCGTCGCCCGGCAGAGCGGGTCGCAGGGACGGTCCGTTCGTGTCCAGGACGCGTGGCTGCCCGTCGGCCGCTCGGGGGCGATGAGCGAGGAGGCTGCCGGCGGGGGAAGGGCGTCAGCCTTCGCGACTGGGAAGCATGGCCAGGGCCTGGGAGCGCCGTGCGACGAGGTCGTCGTAGGTGCCGTCGCGCTCGGCCCAGCGGTGCATGAGGACGCCCTTCACGAGGATTTCGTGCGGGGTGGGGTTCTCCGAGAGCAGGTGCATGACCTCGGTGGCGAAGTCGTCGAGCGGCAACGCGTGCGGGTTCACCTTTTCCTGGCCTGCTGTGGCGACGGCCGGGGGGACGAGCTCGACGACGCCGACACCGGTGCCGTCGAGCTGCGCGCGCAGCGCCTCGGAGTAGGCGTGCACTGCGGCCTTCGAGGCGGCGTAGCTGGGCATGGGCGGAAACGGCAGGAAGGCGATTCCGGAGGTGACGGTGATGAAGGTGCCGGCGCCCCGCTGGACCAGATGCGGGGTGAAGGCGTCGATGACTCGGATGGTGCCGAGCAGGTTGGTGTCGATCGTCGTCTCTGCCACCTCGAAGTGCGCGGGGTCGCGCAGGTCCTCCAGGAGCATGACCCCCGACATCGTCACCACGGTGTCCAGCTCGGGGTACCGGGCGAGCACGTCATCACGGGCAGATGCGACGGAGACACTTTCGGTGATGTCGATGCTGATCGTGCCGAAGCCTTCGCCAGCGAGTTCCGCGAGTGCCTCCGGGCTGCGGCCGCCGACGGCCACGGTACTGCCCGCCGCAGCGAACCGCCGGGCCAGCTCTCGCCCGATACCCGAGGTTCCGCCGACGATCAGAACGGTGCGGTTGGAGAGATCCACGAGGTCTTCCCTTCAGTCCCGAGCGCCGCCTGCGTTCAGGCCCGCGGCGCAGACAGTGATGCTCTCTGTCTCGTTCGAAACAGCGCCATCGCAGTATTGACGGCATTCGCTAGGTGTGGCAGGGCCCCCGTCTTCCCTGGTCCTGTCAGGGCCCCCTCTGCGATGCGCGCACCGCATTACGGTGTCGGTATGAAGGACGAGGAATCCGGTAGCCGGCTCGGCGGCTACCTCCGTGCCCGGCGTGAGCTGGTCTCCCCGGCGCAGGCAGGACTCCCGCCTGGCGGCAGCCGCCGCGTGCCCGGCCTGCGCCGTGAGGAAGTCGCCCTGCTCGCCGGAATCAGCCCCGACTACTACCTACGCCTGGAACGGGGCCGCGACAAGAACCCCTCACCCCAGGTGCTCGAATCACTCGCGCGTGTCCTGCAGCTCGGCGACACCGAACGGACGTATCTGCTCGGCCTCGCGGCGGCACGCCCCAGGGCGCCGCGCCGCAAGCGGCCCGAGCACGTACCGGCGCGGGTGCACGAGCTGCTCGCTCACCTTCAGGTCCCCGCGTTCGTCGAAGGGCGCGCGTTCGATGTCCTGGCCTCCAACCCCATGGCCCTCGCGCTCTCCCCCCGGCTGCGGCCCGGCCAGAACCGGCTGCGTTCTCTCCTCCTGGATCCTGAGGAACAAACCTTCCACCAGGACTGGACGAAAGCCACCGCCGATTTCATCGCCACCCTTCGCACCACCATCGGGGACGACACCGACAACCCCCGGTTCGTCGAGCTCGTCGGAGAACTCGCACTGTCCAGTCAGCGGTTCCGCACCCTGTGGGCCCGCCACGACGTCCGCAACCTCGACGGAGGCACGACCACGGTCCACCACCCCGTCGTCGGTGAACTACGCCTCCACCGCGACAAACTCCCCATCGACGATGTCATCCTCGTCGTCTACTACCCCGACAAGAACAGCGACAGCGACGAGAAACTGCAGCTCCTCGCCGCACTCTCACACACCGGGTCCGCCAGCACGGTGCACGACAGGCCGGCGGACACCCCGCACGCGGAGACACCTTGAGGAACACGCGCCGTCCCGGCGTCGCAACCAGAAGGCGCGCGCCACGGGTTCGTCACCCGCGCGATCGCCCGGGGCCCTGATCACGAGGCCGCGGGCCCCCGGGCAGCTCGGGGAGCTGCAAGGAGTACCGGCCCGTTGCTGACGCTACGTTGTGGCAGCGATCACCAAGGGTGTTCGTCGGGTTGGCGGGTGTGCTTCGCCGATCCCGGGCGCCGCTGGCAGCAGTTCGCCGATCCCATCGCGGTGAAGTTCTCCTGCGGGCTGCCGGAACTGCAGCGCGCTCACGGTCGACGTCCCGGTCAGCCGTTCCTGCTGGCCCCGGCGGCAGACCGGACGCGCGGGTGAACGCGTTCTTCACGACGAACCCGATGACGTCGCGGGGCCCGGACACCTGGCGCAAGTACGCCTACGCGCTCGGGCTGTGGCTGTGGCTGTGGCTGTGGCTGTGGCTGTGGCTGTGGCTGAGCTTCCTGGCTGTACGGGGACGAGACTGGCAGCAAGCGGTAGCAGCCGACGTGGAGGCGTTCAAGTTCTGGCGGACGGCCGACCCGGCCAATCCGCACCGTTGCTGGGCGGCGGGAAGCCGAGGTCCTGGCCCAGCTCACGATGGATGTTGATGAGACTGCCCGGCAGGTTCCGCACCTGCGGGTCGACCGCGAAGCTGAGACCGATCGCCATGCCCGGGGTGGGGTATGGGTCCTGCCCCATGATCAGGGCCCGTACCTCGTCGAAGGGCTACTGGAATGCCCGAAGAATGGTCGCGCCGGCGGGAAGGTACGTCCGCCCCCGGCAACCTCCGCACGGAGGAACTCCCCCATCGCGGCGATCCGATCCGCCACCGGCTCCAGGGCCTTCGCCCGGCCCGGGTCGACGAGTTCGTGCAACGGCCTCGCAGTCACCGTGCACCTCCCGCATGCCGCAGGGCAGTAGTGACTACTCCTCGTCCTGCTCCCCGTCGCCCAGACGACCCAGAAGCTCCCGGAGCGCGCTCTCGGGAAAGACGGGCGCACCCTCGACCCAACGCTCCGCCCACTCCGCCACGGTCATCATCGTCGGTCAGCCTCCACTCCGAAACCAGTGATTTTTCGGAACTCTCGCGTGAGCGGTGGCAGTTCGGGCTCGAGCGGGAGTCGCTCCGCCCACGTGGAGGGCCTGGCACCCCTCCCGCCCCTGCCGACTTGGGACGAACACCCACCCCGCCACCTGGAGATCCCGCGGGAGCAGCGGAATGCGCCGCCCAGACGAGGTCAACGTCAGCGTCCTGCTGGCTGGCCGATCACGTGGGCCAACGCCGCTGACGACGAGTCCTTGTCGGGACCCAACAAATGCACCAGGGACGGCACCCGAGGGACCGGATCCCCGCCGGCCCGTCAGCATCGTCCGGCCGCACGGGCTACTGGCCTGCCGACCACTGGCGCAGCGGGATCGGGCTCGGGGCAGCCCCACCTCGACCGATCCTCGCAGTCGCAGGCCACCCGCCCCGTATGCCCGTCCTTCACCGCCCCGGGGCGCTCCACGAAGAGGTCCCAGATCGAAGCCCCGCGACCGTCCTCCCCCACCGCCCCTTCGACCTGGTACGCCGCCGTAGCAGCACCCCAGCGGAAGCCTGCCGGCAGGTCGCGTCGATTCGCCATCTCCCCAGCCCCCTTCAGAAAACACGAGGGCTGCTCATGTTAGTGACCCGCACTGCCGACACCGCCAGGGGCGACATCCTCGCCGACTCCCCCGTCCAGCGTCTCGGCGGACGGCTGCGGCGCAGATTCATCTGATGACATCCTTGCCACGCGCTGACATATCCTCGTAATCTCTGGGACACGCGCCACCCCGGGCCCTGATTCATCCGATGAAAGTGACCCGACGGTCGGCCCTAGGACGATCGGCCAGGCCGCCGGGACTCGCGAGATCGCCCAGCCGACCGTGACGCACCGTCGGGACAGCCGCGACGAGACGCACCTCAGCACGGCAGGCACCACACAGCACCGCCCCGCACAGAAGCAGCCTCTCCCCCACCCCTTCTGAACGGACTTCACCATGCCCCCTTCCCAGACGCCGAACGAGCGGCCGTCCCGTCGCGGAGTCCTGCGCGCGGCCATCGGTCTCGGCACCACACTCGCGCTCGGCTCCCTGCCGACCTTCACGGCGCACGCGGACGTCGTCCGGCCGCCGACGCCCACCCTGGTGCCGGACGCCCAGGCCGTCGCCCTCTGGTACGGCTCCCCCACCACCGAGGCGGCCGTCATGAAGGAGGGCCTGCCGGTGGGCAACGGCCGCCTCGGGGCCATGACCACCGGCGATCCCTCGCACGACGCCTTCGTCCTCTCCGATGCCACCCTGTGGACCGGCGGGCCGAACGCCTCACTCGGCTCGGACGGCCAGTTCCCTTACGACAGCGGCAACTTCGGCACGTTCGGGATGCTGGCCAAGGCCTACCTGAACCTCCCCGCCCACACCGCCGGCGCGATCACCGGCTACCAGCGCCGGCTCGACCTGAGCAACGGCCTGGTGACGACCACGTACCAGCTGGGCGCGGTCACCTACCGCCGCGAGGTCTTCGCCAGCCACCCCGACGACCTGCTCGTGATCCGCCTCAGCCAGAGCGGCGGGGGCACCTTCACCGGCAATCTCACCCTCGCCGGCACCCGCGGGGAGAGCGTCACCGCCGACGTGTCGACGGGCACGGTCTCCTTCGGCACCGCCCTGTCCAACGGCCTGAAGTACGCCACCACCGCCAAGGCCGCCTCGGCCACCGGCACGGTCGGCGTGTCCGGCGCGACCGTCACCTTCGCCGGCTGCCAGGAGGTCGTGCTGCTGGTCAGCGGCGGCACCAACTACACCACCGACTCCGCCACCGGGTACCAGGACGCCTCGCTCGACCCGCTCGCCGTCGCGCGCGGCAAGGCCGCGGCTAGCGCGGCCGTCGCCGGAGCCTCCCTGCTCGCCACCCATGTCGCGGACTACCAGTCACTCCAGCAGACGATGACGGTCGACCTGGGCGCCTCCACCGCCGCCCAGCGAGCGATGGACACCCCCTCGCGGCTCGCCGCCCGCGCCGCCGCCGGCTCCGCGCCCGACCCCGAACTGGAAGCCTCCTACCTCCAGTTCGGCCGCTACCTGACGATCACCGGCTCCCGGAGCAGCCTGCCCACCAACCTCCAGGGCCTGTGGATCGACACCAACAGCCCGGACTGGATGAGCGACTACCACACCGACATCAACGTCCAGATGAACTACTGGCTGCCCGACCGGGCCGGCCTTCCCGGCAGTTTCGACGCCTTCGCCGACTACTGCCTCGCGCAGTACCCGGGCTGGCAGGCGACCACCCGGGCGCTGTTCAACGACCCCCGCAACGGCTTCCGCAACACCTCGGGGAGGATCGCCGGGTGGACGGTGGCCATCTCCACCAACATCTGGGGCGGCTCCGGCTGGTGGTGGCACCCGGCGGGCAACGCCTGGATCAGCAACTCCCTCTACCAGCACTACGAGTTCACCCTCGACCAGGCGTACCTGGCGCGGATCTACCCGCTGCTGAAGGGGGCCTGCCAGTTCTGGGAGGCCCGGCTCGTCACCACGACGGTGACCGACCCGGTCACCGCAGTGAGCTCCCAGGTGCTGGTGGACGACCACGACTGGTCGCCCGAGCAGGGGCCGACCGACGCCCTGGGCATCACCTACGCGCAGGAGTTGGTCTGGCAGCTCTTCCAGAACTACCGCGCCGCCGCCGCGGCGCTCGGCCAGGACGCCGCCTACGCCGCCACCGTCACCGACCTCCAGTCCCGCCTCTACCTGCCGAGGGTCAGTGCGACCACCGGCTGGCTGGAGGAGTGGATGACCGACGCCAACCTCGGCGACACCACCCACCGCCACCTCTCCCCGCTGATCGGGCTCTTCCCCGGTGACCGGATCGACCCCTCCACCAGCCCCGCCGCACTCGTCACCGGAGCCACCAACCTGCTCACCGCGCGGGGCATGCAGAGCTACGGCTGGGCCTGTGCCTGGCGGGCACTGTGCTGGGCACGGCTGAAGAACGCCGACAAGGCGTACCAGTTGGTGCTCACCGTGCTCAAGCCCGCGGTGAGCGGCAACAACGGCAGCAGCATCAACATGTTCGACCAGTACGGCGGCAGCGTCTTCCAGATCGACGCCAACTTCGGCACCCCCACCGCCATGATCGAGATGCTGGTCCACTCCCGACCAGGGCTGGTGGAACTGTTGCCGGCCCTGCCCTCCGCCTGGGCCGCCGCCGGCCGCATCACGGGCGTCGGCGTGCGCGGCGGCTGCACCGTCGACCTCGCGTGGAGCGCCGGCAAGGTCACGACCGTGACGCTGCACAGCGTCCACGGCGCGGCCACCACCGTGCGGGCCGGCGCCTGGAGCCAGGCCGTCACCGTGCCGGCCGGCGGCTCGGTGACCCTGACCCCGGTCGACGTGTTCCAGTTGGTCAACCGCCGCAGCGGCAAGGTGATCGACGTGCCGGGCAACTCCGTCTCCGCCGGAACGGCCCTGGCGCAGGACACGAACCGCCCCTCCGACAGCCAGCGCTGGCGGCTCACCCCGATCGGCGCGGGTGGCTTCGAACTCACCAATGTCCACTCGGCGTTGGCCATGGACGTCAACGGCGGCACCACCGCCGACGGTGCCTCGATCATCCAGTGGACCCCGCTCCACAGCACCAACCAGCAGTGGAGGCTGGCCGACGCGGGTGGCGGCTACGTCAAGCTGCTCAGCGTCCGGAGCGGCAAGGTGCTCGGCGTGGCGGGCGACTCCACCGCCGACGGCGCGGGCATCCAGCAGCAGAGCGACACGGGCGGCATCAGCCAGCACTGGCAGGTCCTGCCGGCCTGACAGCGGCCACGGGGCGGTGCCGGGGCGGGCGGTCACGGTGGACCGCCCGCCCCGGGACTGCCGGTGTCAGTCGGTGAGTTCCGCGCGGACCGTGTGGGCGGCGGCGACCAGGTGGTCGAGTGAGGCGCGGGTCTCGGGCCAGCCGCGGGTCTTGAGGCCGCAGTCGGGGTTGACCCAGAGGCGTTCGGCGGGGATCGCGGCCAGGCCGGCGCGCAGGAGGTCGGCGGCCTCCTCGGTGCTCGGCACGCGCGGGGAGTGGATGTCGTAGACGCCGGGTCCCACCTCGCGGGGGTAGCCGGCCTCGGCGAGCTCGTGGGCGACCTGCATGTGCGAGCGGGCGGCCTCCAGGGAGATGACGTCGGCGTCGAGTTCGTCGATGGCGGTCATGATCGCGCCGAACTCGGCGTAGCACATGTGGGTGTGGATCTGGGTGTCCGCGCGCACGCCCGAGGTGCTGAGGCGGAAGGCCTCGGTGGCCCAGTCCAGGTAGCCGGGGCGGTCGGCGGCGCGCAGCGGCAGGGTTTCGCGCAGGGCGGGTTCGTCGACCTGGATGACGGCGGCGCCGGCCGCTTCCAGGTCCTGGACCTCGTCGCGCAGGGCGAGGGCGACCTGGCGGGCGGTGTCGGCGAGCGGCTGGTCGTCGCGGACGAAGGACCAGGCGAGCATGGTGACCGGGCCGGTGAGCATGCCCTTGACCGGGCGGTCGGTGAGGTCCTGGGCGTAGCGGAACCAGCGGACGGCCATCGGGTGCGGGCGGGAGATGTCGCCGGCGAGGACCGGCGGGCGCACGTAGCGGGTGCCGTAGGACTGCACCCAGCCCTGCTGGGTGGCCAGGTAGCCGGTGAGCTGTTCGGCGAAGTACTGGACCATGTCGTTGCGTTCGGGCTCGCCGTGCACCAGGACGTCGATGCCGGCCTTCTCCTGGTAGGCGATGACCTCGGCGACCTCGGCGCGCATCGTCTCCTGGTAGGTGTCCTCGTCGATCCGGCCGGCGCGCAGGTCGGCGCGGGCGGTGCGCAGGTCGGTGGTCTGCGGGAAGGAGCCGATGGTGGTGGTCGGCAGCAACGGCAGGGCGAGGCGGGCGCGTTGGGCCCGGGCGCGGTCGGGGTAGGGCTGGGCGCGGCGGGCGTCGTCGGCGGTGGTGGCGGCGGTGCGGGCGCGGACGGCGGGGTCGTGGGTCAGGGCGGAGGCGGCGCGGGAGGCCAGGTCGGCGCGGTTGGCGGCGAGTTCGGCGGTGATGGCGTGGGTGCCCTCGCGCAGGCCGCGGGCGAGGGCGGTGATCTCGGTGGTCTTCTGGCGGGCGAAGGCGAGCCAGCGGGCGACCTGCGGGTCGAGGTCGCGCTCGGCGCCGGCGTCGAGCGGGACGTGCAGCAGGGAGCAGGAGGGGGCGACGTCGACGCGGCCGGCCAGGCCCAGCAGGGTGGCCAGGGTGGTGAGGGACTTCTCCAGGTCGTTGATCCAGACGTTGCGGCCCTCGACCACGCCGGCGATCAGCCGCTTGCCGGGCAGGCCGCCGACGGCCGCGAGGTCGAAGAGGTTGGCGGCGCCGGGGCCGGTGAAGTCCAGGCCGACACCGTCGATCGGGGCCTTGGCCAGCACCTTGAGTGCCTCACCGGCCCGGTCGAAGTAGGTGGCGACCAGCAGTTTCGGGCGGTCGGTGAGGGCGCCCAGTTCGCGGTAGAGGCGGGCGGCGGCGTTCAGTTCGGCGGGCGTGCGGTCCTGGACCAGGGCGGGCTCGTCGAGTTGGACCCACTCGGCGCCGGCGGCGCGCAGGTCGGCGAGGAGTTCGGCGTAGACGGGCAGCAGCCGGTCCAGCAGGGTGATCGGCTGGAAGTCGGCGGCGACGTCCGGGGCTGGCTTGGCGAGCAGCAGGTAGGTCAGCGGGCCGACCAGCACCGGACGGGCCCGGTGGCCCAGCGCGAGGGCCTCGCGGAGCTCGCCGACCGCCTTGGCGGAGTTCGCGGCGAAGACCGTCTCGGGTCCCAACTCGGGGACGAGGTAGTGGTAGTTGGTGTCGAACCACTTGGTCATCTCCAGCGGCGCCAGGTCCTGGGTGCCGCGGGCCATCGCGAAGTAGCCGGCCAGCGGGTCGGCCTGGACGGCGGCGCGGTGGCGCGGCGGGATCGCCCCGACGGCGACCGTGGCGTCCAGCATGTGGTCGTAGAGCGAGAAGTCGCCGGTGGGGAGCTCGGTGACACCGGCGTCGGCGAGTTGGCGCCAGGTGGCGCGGCGAAGGCCCTCGGCGGTGGTCCGCAGGTCGGCGGCGCTCACCCTGCCGGCCCAGTAGCCCTCGATCGCCCTCTTCAGTTCACGGTGGGGGCCCTGCCGCGGGTAGCCGTACACGGTCGTCTGCGCGGCGGTGGTCGTCGCGGGGCCGTCGGTCGCACTGGTGGTGGAACTCGTTGACACGGAACTCTCCTTCGCGAGTCGCGTTGCGATCCCGGGAGAGCACGAAGCCGTGAACGTACGACAGCGCGGGCACGGCGCCAGGATGGGCCCGCCCGCTCCGCCGACCCGCCCTCGAGGTCACCGAGATCACCGCGTGCGAGGTGCACGCGGGCAGTGGCAGGTCTTCGGACTCGCGGGCGCGTCCACCTGTGAAGGCGGACCCCTACTGGCCGTCGCTTCCCGGGCCCCTGCTGGGGCCCAGTGCATGTGACGGCGGTCGTTCCCACTCACCGCTGCGGGGCAGTCCCGGATTCCCACCGGGTTCCCTCTTACGACGCACCTGCCTGGCGGACAGGGCGAACCGACTGCGAGTCACAGCCTAGGCCCATCGGGGCCGCGCCGCCGGAAATCGTCCGCATGACGGATGAGAATCGATCAGCATGCGAGCCGCGGTCCACCCGCGACACCGGCCCCCGGGCGCCGGCCGTCCGCACGCGCGCTGCCGCATAGGTGTAGTTGCCGGCCGCCGCGCAGCTGGGGTCCGGGGCGGTACTGGCCCGGGTGCAGACGGCCTGGTCCAGGGCGGCGACCAGGTCGTGACCGCCGAAGGCGTGCGGGTCGTAGCCGGTGATCTCGGCGAGCAGGGCCTCCTTGCCGAGCGAACCGCGCCGTAGACCTCGACGGCGCTCGTGGTGACGCGGCTTCAGCGCAGGTAATCCGACTCGTCCACCTCGCGGTGGACCTACGGTTGCGGGTCAGCGCCGGATTTTAACCGGCTTCCCCTGGCTGCTGAAGGTTTGAAATCGGCTCATCTGACCAGAGTCGGTCGCGAAGCGTCAACGGAGCGGGATACCCGGCCCGCCCGGCGGGATGCCCACGCGGCCCCGCACGATGACATTCCGTCGGCTCCCGGCTTCGCCGGCCGTCGGCGTTTCCCCCGGTGGCCGGAACTTGACCGGGTCTACCGTCGAGGCCATGAGCACGCCGGCGTCCTGGATCCAGGGCGTCGGAGCGTGGAACCAACCACCACCCCCGGAGCGGACCACCACCATGGCCAAGAAGATCCTTTTCGTGATGACCGGCGCCGACCACTGGACGCTGGCCGACGGCACCAAGCACCCGACCGGCTTCTGGGCGGAGGAGGCCCTCGCCCCGTACGAGGCGTTCACGGCGGCGGGCCACCGGATCGTCGTCGCGACTCCCGGCGGCGTGGTCCCCACCGTCGACCGGGCCAGTCTCGCCCCGCAGTTCAACGGCGGGGAGGAGGGCGCCAGGAAGGTCGCGGACGGCCTCGCCTCGATCGCCGAACTCCAGCGGCCCGTCAGGCTGGAGGACGTCGGCCTGGACGACTACGACGCCGTCTTCTACCCCGGCGGCCACGGTCCGATGGAGGACCTGGCCCTCGACGCGAACTCCGGGCGGCTGCTGACCGAGGCGCTTACCTCCGGCCTGCCGCTGGGCGTGGTCTGCCACGGCCCCGCCGCACTGCTGGCCGCCCGCGACGCCGACGGCGGCTCGCCGTTCGCCGGCCGCAGGCTGACCGGCTTCAGCAACACCGAGGAGATCCAGGCGGGCCTGGCCGACAAGGCCCGCTGGCTGCTGCAGGACCGCCTGGTCGAACTCGGCGCCGACTTCCAGGAGGGCGAGCCCTGGGCTCCGCACGTCGTCGTCGACGGCAACCTGGTCACCGGCCAGAACCCCGCCTCCGCCGCCCCGCTCGCGGCCGAGCTGCTGAAGATGCTGGCCTGACGGGTCGCACACTCCCGGCGCGTTCCCGCCGCGTTCCCGGCGCGGTACAGGCGCGGTTCAGGCGCGCAGCACCCGCGGCCCGCGCGCGGTGATGGCGCTCTCCTGCGCCGCGTCGAGGGCGTCGTCGGTGACCAGGTCGTCGACGTCGGCGAGCGGGCAGATCTCGGCAAAGGTCACCCGGCCGATCTTGGTGTTGTCCGCCACGACGACCGAGCGGGCGCTGCTGCGCAGGAAGGCCCGGTCGGTGTGGGCCTCCATCTCGTCGTGGGTGGTGCAGCCCTCGGTGGCGGTCAGGCCGTCCACGCCGATGAAGGCGATGTCCAGGTGGTACTGGGCGAGCATCCGCTCGGCGGCCGGCCCCACCAGTTCGTAGCTGGCCGTGCGGGCGTTGCCGCCGACGACCACCAGACGGATGTCGGGCCGCACGATGAGGTCGGCGGCGATGTTGACCGCGTTGGTGACCACGGTGATGCCGCTGCGTTCGGCCAGGACCCGGGCGATCTCGGTGACGGTGGTGCCTCCCGTCATGCCCACCACCGCGCCGTCCGGGACGAGCCGGGCGGCGGCGAGGGCGATCCGCCGCTTCTCCGCCTGCTGCCGTCCGGCCCGGTGGCGCAGCGGCAGTTCCAGGTTGACGGCGCCGGTCACCGCGCCGCCGCGGGTGCGCTGCAGCAGCCCCTGCTCGTGCAGGGCCTGCAGATCGCGGCGGATCGTCGCCCCTGACACGCCCAGCAGGTCGGCCAGCGCGTGCACATCGGCACTTCCCTCGGTGGCGACGTGGTCAAGAATGCGCACGGTTCGATCAGCTTTGAGCATGGCGGGAGTGTAGCCCCCGCCGCCGCTCGGGGACACACCCACCGACCAGGAAGACCAGGCCGTCGGATCACAACAGTCCAGTAACAGCGTCTGGACCTGGGAGTCCGGCTCGTGAATACTTCGCGGCGCAGCAGCTTTCCTTTCGGAACTGCTCGAAACAGGCCAGGTCTGAGCACTTCCACGCACACGAGCGCCAAGTCGACGCAGAGTGGCGGGGCCGCCGGACCTGAGCATCCCGGAGCGGACCCGGTTCAGGCGCGGGTCCGATGGTGCGAAGGCGGTATCTGCAGTGAACAAGCGTGTGCTCGGCCTTGCGGCGGTCTGTGCGATCGGCACCCTCACCCTGACCGCGTGCGGCAGCGGCGGCGGCAGCTCCAGCGGCTCCGCGAGTGGTCCGGTGACCCTCAAGCTGGTGGCGGCCGACTACGGCGACAAGGCGTCCAACAGCTCCACGGTCTACTGGAACGACGTGGTGAAGGGCTTCGAGGCCGCCAACCCGAAGATCAAGGTCGACGTCCAGGTGATCAACTGGAACGACATCGACAAGCAGGTCAAGACGATGATCCAGAGCGGCAACGTGCCGGACGTCCTGCAGACCGGCGGCTACGCCGACAAGGTCGCCGACAAGCTGCTCTACCCCGCCACCGACGTGCTCTCCCCCAGCACCCAGGCCGGCTTCATCGACACCTTCGCCAAGGCCGGCCAGGTCGGCGGCACCCAGTACGGCATCCCGTTCGTCTCCTCGGCCCGCGCCTTCTTCTACAACAAGGCGATATTCGCCCAGGCCGGCATCGCCGCCCCGCCGCAGACCTGGGACGACGTCAGGGCCGATGCCGCGCTGATCAAGTCCAAGGTCCCCGGCGTCACCCCCTACGCCCTGCCGCTGGGCCCCGAGGAGGCGCAGGGCGAGAGCATGATGTGGGAGCTGGGCAACGGCGGTGGCGTCACCGACACGTCGGGCAAGTACGCGCTCAACAGCCAGGCGAACGTGGACACCTTCTCCTGGCTCAAGAGCAACCTGGTCGACCCGGGCCTGACCTACGCCAACCCCGCCACCACCGACCGCAAGACCGCCTTCGCGGACTTCGCCGCCGGCAAGGCCGCCATGCTCAACGGCCACCCCTCGCTGATCCAGATGTCGACGGACGGCAAGGTCGACTACGGCGTGGCTCCGATCCCCGGCAAGAGCGGCGCGCTCAAGTCCACGCTGGGCGTGGCCGACTGGATGATGGCCTTCAACAAGAACGGCCACAAGGACCAGATCAGGGCCTTCCTCGACTTCGCGTACTCCAAGGAGAACACCGAGAAGTTCGACGAGACCTACAACCTGATGCCGGTCACCAAGGACACCCTCGCCGACATGACCAGCAGCGGCAAGCACAAGGACCTCGAGCCCTTCTTCGCCCTGCTCCCCGGCGCCTCCTTCTACCCGCTGGGCGACACCAGTTGGGACGCCGTCTCCGCCGAGATCAAGAAGAGCGTCGGCACCGCCGTCTCCGGCGACCCCGCCCAGGTCCTCGGCGACCTGCAGAAGAAGGCCCAGGCCGCGGCCGCCGACAAGTAGCCCCGGACGCAGGCGAGGGGAGCGGCCGACCAGCGCCCGGCTCTCCCCCCACCCGCGGCCCGTTCGCATGTCGCCAGCCCTGCGGCAGGCACTGCCGCACACACACGGAAGGCACCACCCGTGTCCCACACCACCGCCGCCCCCGACGCCGCCGCCGGGCCGACGACGGCCGCAGCGGCCCCCCGGCGGCCCGGCCTCGAACGGCTCGGTCCGCTGCCCTGGATCGCTCCGGCGGTCCTGCTGATCCTGCTCGTCGTGCTCTGGCCCGTCTACGAGATGGTCCACACCTCCTTCCTGCGGATCAGCAGCAGCGGGTTCGTCCGCGGCTCGGCGGGCCTGGACAAGTACCGCAAGCTCTTCGGCGAGACCGACCTCGGCCACGTGCTGGTCTCCACCGTGATCTGGACGGTGGTCGTCGTCGCCCTGACGATGCTGCTGTCGCTGGCCCTGGCCCAGCTGTTCAACCAGCAGTTCCCCGGCCGCCGGCTCACCCGCTGGGCCCTGATCGCCCCCTGGGCCGCGTCCGTCCTGATGACCGCCATCGGCTTCAAGTGGATGCTCAACCAGACCGCCGGCGTGCTCAACACGGCGATGACCGACCTCGGACTGATCGACGGCCCCAAGGACTGGCTCGGCTCCCCCACCACCGCCTGGCCGTGGATGATGGTCGTGGCGGTCTTCGTCTCGCTGCCCTTCACCACCTACACCCTGCTGGCCGGACTGCAGACCGTCCCCGGCGAGGTGTACGAGGCCGCGCGGGTCGACGGCGCCTCCACCTGGCAGACCTACCGCAAGATCACCCTGCCGCTGCTGCGTCCGGCCTTCCTGGTCGGCGTGGTGATCAACCTGATCAACGTCTTCAACTCCTTCCCGATCATCTGGGGGATGACCCAGGGCGGCCCGAGCAGCGCCACGGCCACCACGACGGTCTTCATGTACCAGCTGAAGGACACCGACATCGGCGAGTCCGCGGCCATGTCGGTGGTCAACTTCGCGCTGGTCGTGCTGATGGTGCTGGTCTTCCTCAAGGTCAGCCGCTGGAACGAGGAAGAGAGCTGATGAACCGTCAGACATTCACCACCGGGCCCGCCCCGCGCCGGCTGCGACCGCGCACCCTGGTCATCACCGCCGCCGCCTGGCTGCTCGCCGCACTCTTCCTGCTGCCGTACGGCGAGATGGTGATCACCGCGCTGCGGCCCGCCGACGAACTGCGCGACGCGAGCTACCTGCCCCGGCACTTCGCCTGGTCCAACTTCATCGACGTGTGGCGCGAGTCCACCCTGGGCGACAACCTCCAGGTGACGCTCCTGGTCGCCGGCGGCTCCACGCTGCTGGCCCTGCTGGTCGCGCTGCCCGCCGCGTACTACACCGCGCGGATCAGGTACCGCGGCCGCAAGTACTTCCTGCTGCTCGTGCTGGTCACCCAGATGTTCCAGCCGACCTCGCTGCTGGTCGGCCTGTACCGCGAGTTCTTCCAGCTGGACATGCTCAACTCCGTCTGGACGCTGATCCTGTGCAACGCCGCCTTCAACCTGGCGTTCGCGATCTGGATCCTCACCGCCTACATCGGTTCCATACCGGTGGAGTTGGAGGAGGCCGCGATGATCGACGGCCTCGGCCGGCTGGGCGCGCTGCGCCGCGTCGTCCTGCCGCTGGCCATGCCGGGCGTGGTCACGGCCGTCATCTTCACCTTCATCTCGGCCTGGAACGAGTTCGTGATGGGCCTGACCCTCTCGACGGTCCCGAGCAGCCAGCCGCTCACGGTCGGCATCAACAGCTTCATCGGCAACTACACCGTGCAGTGGAACTACCTGTTCGCCGGATCCGTCATCGCCATCCTCCCGGTCGTCGTGCTGTTCGCCTTCATCGAACGCCAGGTCGTCTCCGGGCTGACCGCCGGTTCCGTGAAGTAGCCACCCGGCCGGGCCCGCACCCGGCCCCGCACCCCGGCCCCAACTCCCGCTCCCGCTCCCGCACTCTCCGCTCCGAAGGAGCTCGCGCATGCCCAGCACGCCGTCCCGCACCGCCGTCGAAATCGCCTCCCAGCCCGACTGCTGGCGCCGGGCCGCCGCCACGCTGCCCCAGCACCTCGCGGCGCTGCCGCGCCGGGGCGAGAGCGTCGCCGTCGTCGGCTGCGGCACCTCCTGGTTCATGGCCCAGTCCTACGCGGTGCTGCGCGAGAGCGGCGGCCACGGTCGCACCGACGCCTTCGCCGCCTCCGAGTTCCCCGGCGTGCGCGACTACGACCGCGTCCTGGCGATCACCCGCTCGGGCACCACCACCGAGGTCCTGGACCTGCTCGGCCGGGTCCGCGGCACGGTGGCCACCAGCGCCGTCACCGCCGATCCGGCGACACCGGTGATGACGGCGGCCGACGCGGTGGCCGTGCTGGACTTCGCCGACGAGGAGTCGGTGGTCCAGACCCGCTTCGCCACCACCGTGCTCGCCCTGCTGCGCGCCCAGTTGGAGGCCGAGGGCGCCCTGCCCGTGGGGGTGCCCACGCTCGCCCGGGCGGCCGAGGACGCCGAGCTCGCCGTCACCGTGCCACTGGCCGAAGAGGTGCGCGGCGCCGAGCAGTTCACCTTCCTCGGCACCGGCTGGACGTACGGGCTGGCGCTGGAGGCCGGGCTCAAGATGCGCGAGGCCGCCGGCGCGTGGACCGAGGCGTACCCGGCCATGGAGTACCGGCACGGACCGATCAGCATCACCGGTCCCGGCCGGGTGGCGTGGGTGTTCGGGACGCTGCCGACCGGGCTGGCCGGCGACGTCGCGCGGGTCGGCGGCACGCTGGTCGCCGAGTCGCAGCACGCCTCCGGGGGCCTGGACCCGCTCGCGGACCTGGTCCGGGCGCAGCGCCTGGCGGTCGCGGTCGCCGAGGCCCGCGGCTACGACCCGGACCGCCCGCGCAACCTCACCCGCTCGGTCGTCCTGGAGGACTCCCTTGCCTGAGGCGCACGGGATGCACGAGATGCACAAGGTGCACGGGACGGGCGCGGTGCACGAGACGCGCGAAGCGGCCGCGGTGCACGACACGCGCGAGCCCGGCACGCGCGAGCCCGACCCGTGCGTGATCGCCCTCGACGTCGGCGGCACCGGCATGAAGGGCGCGCTGCTGGACCGGGACCTGCGGCCGCTGGCCACCCTGCGCCGCCCCACGCCCCGCGACGCCGGCCCGGACGCGGTGGTGGACGCGATCGCCGCCACCCTGGAGCTGCTGTCCCGGCGCGCCGGCGAGCAGGGGGTGACGGTCCTTCGGGCGGGGGTCGTGGTTCCCGGCATCGTCGACGAGGAGCGCGCCCGCGCGGTCTTCTCGGCCAACCTCGGCTGGCGGGACCTGCCGATGCGCGCCCTGCTCGAACAGCGCTGCGGCCTACCGGTCACCCTGGGGCACGACGTGCGGGCCTGCGGGTCGGCCGAGGCCGAGCTGGGAGCCGCGCGCGGCGCCCGCGACGTGCTCTTCGTCGCCATCGGCACCGGCATCGCCGCCGCCGTGATCAGCGACGGACGCCCCGTGCGGGCCGGCGGCCACGCCGGCGAGCTGGGCCACCTGGTGGTCGAGCCCGACGGCGCGCCCTGCGGCTGCGGCGCACGCGGCTGCCTGGAGACCGTGGCCTCCGCCGCCGCCGTCGCCGGTGCCTTCACCGCCCGCTCCGGGCGCTCCGTCGACGGCGCCGACCAGGTCGCGGCGCTGCTCGCCCTGGGCGATCCGAACGCCGAGGCGGTCTGGCGGCGCGCGACCGAGGCCCTGGCCGACGCGCTCGCCATCGCCACCACGCTCCTCGCCCCCGAGCTGATCGTGCTCGGTGGCGGCCTGGCCGAGGCCGGCGAGCTGCTGCTCACCCCGGTGCGGGCGGCGCTGGCCGAACGGCTGACCTTTCAGCGACAGCCGGCCGTGGTGCGGGCCGCGCTCGGCGACGAGGCCGGCTGCCTGGGCGCCGGGCTGCACGCCTGGCACGCGCTCACCGACGCGACCCTCCCCCGCGAGCTGACGGGAGGTGCGACCCGGTGATCCTCACCGTCACCCTCAACGCCGCCCTGGACGTCACCTACTTCGTCGACCGCCTGGTCCCGCGCGCCTCGCACCGCGTGGACACCGTGCACGAACGGGCCGGCGGCAAGGGCGTCAACGTCTCGCGCGTGCTCGCCGCACTCGGCCGGCCGACCACCGTGACCGGCCTCGCGGGCGGACCGACGGGCACCGTGCTGCGCGCCGAACTGCGCGCGGCGGGCCTGCGGGACGAGTTGCTGCCCATCGCGGGCGACTCCCGGCGCACCGTCACCGTCGTCTCGCGCGAGGACGGTGACGCCACCGTCTTCAACCAGAGCGGGCCGCGGGTCCAGCCGGCCGACTGGGCCGACTTCACCGCCTGGTACGCCCAGTTGATCCGCCACGCCGCCGTCGTCGTGCTCTGCGGCAGCCTCCCGCCCGGCCTGCCGCCCGACGCCTACGGGCAGCTCGTCACGCTGGCCGCGGCGGCCGGGGCCGCCACCGTCCTGGACACCAGCGGCCCCCCGCTGCTCGCCGCGCTCAGCGCCGGGCCGGACGTGATCAAGCCCAACGCCGCCGAACTCGCCGCCGTCACCGGCCACCGGGACATCGCGGCCGCGGCCGCCGAACTGCGCGCTCTCGGGGCCCGCGCGGTGGTCGTCTCCTGCGGGCCGGACGGGCTGTACGCCCTGACGCCGCAGGCCAGTTGGCGCGCCACGCCGCCCGAGCGGCTCAGCGGCAACCCCACCGGCGCGGGCGACGCGTGCGTCGCGGCGCTCGCCGCCGGACTCGCCTCCGGCACGCCGTGGCCGGACACCCTGCGCGAGGCGGTGGCCCTGTCGGCCGCCGCCGTGCCCTGCCCGGTCGCCGGCGACTTCGACGCCGACCTCTACCACCGATTCCGCACCACCGTCACCGTGGAGGACGTCCATGACGCTCATACCGACCGATGAGATCACCCGATCCGCCACCGAGAGCAACACCGGTGTCGGCGCGTTCAACGTCGTACAACTCGAGCACGCCCAGGCCATCGTGGCCGGCGCCGAGGCCGCCGGGCGGCCGGTGATCCTGCAGATCAGCGAGAACACCGCCCGCTACCACGGCGCCCTGGAGCCGATCGCCCTCGCCGCTCTCGCCATCGCCCGGGCCGCGCGGGTGCCCGTGGCGGTCCACCTCGACCACGCCGAATCGGTCGAGCTGGTCCGCGAGGCCGTCGAACTGGGCTTCACCTCGGTGATGTTCGACGCCGCCAGGCTCCCCTACGCGGAGAACGTCGCCACCACCCGCGACGTCACCGCCTACTGCCACAGCCGGGGCGTGCGGGTCGAGGCCGAACTCGGCGAGGTCGGCGGCAAGGACGGCGCGCACGCGCCCGGGGTGCGCACCGACCCCGAGGAGGCCGGCGCGTTCGTCGCCGCGACGGGGGTGGACGCCCTCGCGGTCGCCGTCGGCAGCTCGCACACCATGCTGACGCGCGACGCCGTCCTGGACTTCGAGCTGATCTCCCGGCTGCGCGCGGCCGTTCCGGTCCCGCTGGTCCTGCACGGCTCGTCCGGTGTCGGTGACGCCGACCTGGCCCGGGCCGTCGCGGCGGGCATGACGAAGGTCAACATCTCCACCCACCTCAACAAGACGTTCACCCAGGCCGTCCGCGGCTACCTGGACGCCCACGCCGAGGTCGCCGACACCCGCAAGTACCTCGGCCCGGCCCGCGAGGCCGTCGCGGCCGAGGTGGCCCGCCTGCTGCTGGTCCTGGCCGGAAACTGACGGACCACCGGCCGGCTGGGGTGCCCCGGGCTTGCCCGTCGGCTGCCGCGCTCCGTCCGGCAGCCGGTGCGGCGTCAGTACCGCGTGGACACCGTGACACCACTGAAGTCGGTGGTGGCGTGCAGCGTCAGGTAGCGGTATCCGGCAGCGGTGTTGGTGACGGTGATGCTCTCACTGGTACCGGAGTTGGTGGACTTGGCCGTGTAGGTGGTCGGGGTGGCCCAGGTGTCGGGGTCGTAGTAGAGGTCGGCGTTGCCGGTGCCGCCACTGGTGGAGACGGTCAGCGTCGAGGTACCGGCCGGCAGGTAGACCCACAGGTAGTCGTTGTTGCCGGCGGTGGCCGACTGGTTGGCGCGCGAGCAGTTCTTGTCCATGGCCTGGGGGTTGCTGCTGGTGCACGCGGGCAGGGTCCCGCCGCCCCCGCCGGTGCCGAACGCGTAGTGCGTGGTCACGGTGACTCCGCTGTACGCGGTGGTGGCGTGCAGGTCGATGTACCGGTAGCCGGGCGTGGCGCTGGTGAAGGTGAGGGTGATGGCGTCGTCGTTGCCCGGGTTGGTGGACTTGGCCGTGTAGGCCGTGGGACTGGCCCAGGTGTCGGGGTTGTAGTAGAGGTCGGCGTTGCCGGTGCCACCGGTGGTGGTGACGGACAGGGTGACGGTCCCGGCCGGCACGTAGACGTACAGGCCCGCGTCGTTGCCGGCGGCGGCCGACTGGTTGGTGCGGTAGCAGTTCTGGCCCATGGCGCGGGTGTCGGGGTCGGTGCACGCGGTGGCGGGACCGTTCGAGCCGGCGTTGGCGAGCGCGTCGAGCCAGGCGTCGAAGTCGGCGTCGTAGCCGGTACCGATCGCGTTGTAGACGGCGTAGGCGCCGGTGTAGTCGCCGACCCGCATCTTGGCCAGCATGGCGGAGGTGACGGTCGGGTGCTTCTCGAACATGTACCGCACCGCGAGGTAGCCCCACGGGTAGGTGCGGGTCGTGTTGGAGTTGTCGTACGTGCTCTGGAACAGGGTGCTCAGCGCGTACGTGTGCTGGCTGGCGTCGGTGACCGCCTCGGTGTCGGTGACACCGCGGTAGGTGTAGGAGACGTACTCGGCCTGGCCCTCGATCCACCAGATGTCCGGCACCGTGATCTGCTGCTCGAAGGTGCCCTTCATGTCGTAGATGGACTGCAGGAGGTGCGCGTACTCGTGGTTGAGGTTCCAGACCCGCGCGGTGAACCCGTTGTCGGTGGGCCACTGGTACTGGACGGAGACCGGCTGGTTGTTGGGGTCGGTGATGTCCCCGGTCAGGGTCTCGCCACCGTTGTTGGTGGAGTTGCCGAAGATCCAGCTGGAGTACGTCTGGTAGTCCTTGGAGCTCGCGAAGATGGCGAGCCGGACCTTCGACTCGTACTGGCCGGCTATGACGCCGTTGTCCTTGTCCAGGCCGTGGAAGTACGGGTACTCGTTCACCAGGCTCGTGCAGACGGCCGCCAGGTCGGAGGCGCTCAGCGCCTGGGCCAGCAGCGTGATGGTCGGCACGGACGAGCCGCAGGAGTACGTGGTCGGCAGCGAGGCCGCCGCGAGCTGGGTCGCCAGGTTGCAGGTGCCGTAGGAGGAGCACTGGCCCTGGTCGTAGGTGTCGGTCATCCCGGCGACCCCGACCCACAGCGGCGCCGAGTTACCGGTGACCGCCGAGGCGCTCAGCAGTCCCTTCACCAGCGGACGGACCTTGGCCTGCAGCGCGGGGGTGTCGAGGAAACGGGCGGTCTCGGTACCGGCGTTGGAGACCAGGTAGAACCAGCTCCCGTTCAGCACGGCCGGGTGGTTCAGCGCGAACGCGTCCAGCGTGTCGATGATGCTCGGGTCTGCGGTGACCGCGCTGACGAACGCCGGGTTCTGGTGGCCGCGGAAGATCGGGGTGAAGACGTCGTTGACGGCCACGTCCATGCTGAAGTAGGCGTCGTAGGAGCTGTTGTAGGCGTTGAGCACCCGCTTGTAGGTGTTCAGGTAGCGGGCCTGCTCGTTGGCGCTGTCGGTGAGGACGATGACCTCACCCGAGACGTCGCCGTTGGCCGCGGTGACGTCCATGAAGTGCGAGGAGGCCACGAAGGTGTCCAAGGCGCCCTCGATGGCGGCGGCGAGGGTCGGGCCGTACGTCCCGACGTCGGCCGAGTGGTTGAACTGGACGTAGTAGCCGGCCCGCAGGAAGAGCACGAGCTGCCACAGGTTGGTCGAGTTGTCGCCGGGGTAGGCGGCCGAGCCGCTCCTGAAGGCGTTGGCCACCGTGACCATCTGCGCCTCGGCGAACACGTTGTGCGCGTCGGTGCCCGTGACGTTGAACAGCGTGTTGACGCAGTCCGTGGTCGAGGCCTGGACGTAGGCGACCAGCGCGGAGCCGGAGCGGCTGCCGAAGTCGGCCGGCGTGCAGGACTGGGCCGCCGCGACGGCCGCGGACTTCGGGTGCGCGGTGGGCTTCGCGGACGTCGAGGGGGTTGTGGACGTCGCGGACGTCGTGGGCGTCGCCGGGCTGAGCGGGCGCGCGCGGGCGGCGTCGACCGGGTGGCTCCGCACGTCGGCCTGCTCGGAGTGGCCGGTGCTGACACCCAGCGGCGACTGCGACTGCGGCGCACTCACCGACTTGGCGGGGACCGCGGGGGACTTCAGCGCCGTGGAGGCAAGCGCCGTGGCGGGGTTCGGGCCGGCTGCAGCTAAGGCCGGCGCAGCCAGCAGGCCGACGGTCGCGACGGCGGCCGCCACCGTGGCGGCCAGGAATCTGGGCAGGGCGAATCGATGGCGCATCAATGCTCCTGAGTGCACGTGGGGGCACGCCTCGCGTGGGGGTGAGGCGTGACATGTAACATCTCACCGCGCCCAGCTGCTGGCAACGTGCTGTGCGATAGGACATTGCGCGGGCCGTGACCACGCCGGCTGCTATGGGAAACGCGGTGCACACCAGCCCCTGCGGCACCGACCGGTGCGGGGTGACGTGCCCGGAGCCTTCACCCGGGCGAGCGCGTCACCGCGTCGGCTCCGGAACACTTCTGCGGCCAGCGGCCGTTCGCGCCCCCACGCTCCGGCGGCTCGAGCGCCGGGCCCCGCCGTCCACCCGCGGCGCCCGGCGCTCGGCTCACCTGCCGGTCGTGGCGGGCGACGGGCTCGGGGAGCCGGTCGGCGCGGCGGCGGAGGGCGACGAGGTGGCGGTGGGCGAGGGGGTCGCGGTGGGCGAGGGGGTCGCGGTGGGCGAGGGGGTCGCGCAGTTCGGCGAGGGGGTGCCCGAGGGCTGCGGGGAGCCCGGCGTCGCGGACGGGGCGGGAGTCGGCGTCGCGGACGGCATCGCGGACGGAGACGGGGACGGCGAGGCCGACGCCGACGGGCTCGGGGTGGCGGACGCGCCGGCCGTCGGGGACGGGCAGGCGGTCGGCGTCGGGCACGGCGTGGGCGACGGCGATGCCGTGGGGGTGGGTGAGGCGGTCGGCGACGGCGAGGCGGTGGCCGTGGGCGACGGCTTCGCCGTGGGCGACGGTGAGGCGGTCGGTGAGGCCGGGACAGCCGTCGACGGCGACGGCGCGGCAGTCGGCGACGCGGAGTCGCTCGGGGCGGCCGAGGCCGAGGGGGCAGCCGTGGGCGGAGGTGTGGCAGAGGGCGGCGGCGCGGGCGCCGCGGTGGGCTAATGGTTGGCGGCGGGCACCGGGACCGGCCGGGGCACCACCGACGACGCCGAGGTACCGGACGCCCCGGAGCCCGTCGACACGGCGGTCATCCGGGCGGGCGCGGCCGGCAGGTCCGACACGGCCGAGGCGCCCGTCCGGTAGTACGCCATCCAACTCCTGACCGTGTTGAGGTAGTCGGTGGAGTCGTTGTAGCCCAGGACCGCCCGGTCGAGCTGGGCCGGCACCGACAGGTCGCGGCCGTCCGCGCAGAGGTAGCGGCCGGCGGCCAGCGCCGCGTCCCAGATGTTCTCGGGGTCGGCCTTGCCGTCACCGTTGCCGTCGGCGCCCCACACCGCCCAGGTGGAGGGGAGGAACTGCATCGGGCCGACCGCCCGGACCCACGAACCGGCGGCCCCGTAGGTGTCGCCGCCGGTGTTCGCGATCGCGGCGAAGCCGTTGGTCCCGTCCAGCGCCGGACCGAGGATCGGCGTGTACGTCCTGCCGGTGGCGTCGACCCGGCCGCCGTCCGCCTGGCCGGACTCCACCTGGCCGATGCCGGCCAGCAGTTGCCACGACAGGTGGCAGCCGGGATCGGTGCCGGCCAGGGACGCCTCGGCGTTGCGGTAGGCGGCGAACACCGTCGCCGGCAGCCGGGGCCCGTCCGCGGCCGGGGAGACTGTGGACGACACCGGCACGGCGGTGGAGGTCCCGGTCGGCAGGGCGGCCGGCGCCACGAAGGCCGATCCGCCCACCGTGTCCGGCGGCTGCGGCAGGGCCCGGCGGGCAGCGCCGTCCAGCGGCGTCGACCCGCTCGGCGCCGCCCCTCCCCCGGAGGTCGCGGGCGCCTCGGCCGCCACGGCCGAGGCGAGGGTCAGGGGTGCGGACGGCGCCGCCGCGGCAGCGAGGGCGACCAGCACCCCTGCTGTCTGGAACAGCGCGCGTTTCCGTATCCACCTGGCCATGTGAAGTCCTTCCGTCGGAACCTGCGAAACCTTCGGTCAGTCCATGGACGAACCAACTGCCTCTCAGGTTCCATCCAGGTTCCGGAGTTCGACCTCGCGCCGCGACCCCCAGCCGGCTTCGGCACCGGAGTACGGGGCCCACCGCCGCCGTTGCCGCCGGCGCCTACAGGGACTTCGCCGCGTCGCGGATCACGTCCAGGACGACGTCGGGGTGCGAGAGCATCGGGACGTGGCTGCTGTCGACGTCGTGGGTCCTGGCGCCCATCCGCCCGGCGGCGAAGCGCTCCAGGTCGGGGTTCACGGTGCGGTCGTTGTTGGCCACGATGTACCAGCTCGGCTTGGTGCGCCAGGCGGTGCCGGGGACCTGCTGGTTGAACAGGTCCGCGACCGGCACCGCACCCGTCGCCAGCACGAGCTTCTGTTCCGCCTCCGGCAGGTCGCCGCAGAAGTCCGCGAGACCCGAGGACTTGAGCCACAGCCGTCCGTCGCCGACCTCGAGGTGGTCGAAGACCGGCATGGGGGCGAACTGCTCCTGGAGCTGCTGGGACGTCTCGTTCTCGTCCGGGGCGAGCGCGGCGATGTACACCAGCGCGCCGACCCGGTCGTGGGTCCCGGCCTTGGTGATCAGGGTCCCGCCGTACGAGTGGCCCACCAACACGATCGGCCCCGGGACGTGGTTGAGCGTGAAGTTCACGCACGCGACGTCGCTCTCCAGGGAGTTGAGGCCGTGTTGGGAGGCGAAGACCTCGTGCCCCTCGGCCTGGAGCGTCGGGATGAGCTTGCCGAAGCACGAGCCGTCGGCCCAGAGCCCGTGGGCGAAGACGATGCTGGGCTTACCCGCCATGGTGGTTCCTCCTCCGTGAAGACCTGCACGATGCACTGCGTCGACTCCCCCCGGGGGCAGGCCAGGAGGCCTGTCCGAGCCCGATCGTCGCGCAGTGCGCACGCTCCGGACCGGCGGCGCCCCAGGGCCGGGCCACGCCCGCACCCGTTCGGCGGCGGCGGTCGGCTCCCCGGGCACGAGAACTCGCGAAATCAAAGACCCGGGGACCGCCGGGAACAGCCTCGTACGCGGCCTGGCCGGGCCCGCGGCGGCGATCCCGCGGGGGCTCGGGACTCCCGGACCGACCCCCTTCCGACAGACCCTCACACGCCCGCCCAGGCACTCGCCACATGTGCCCTGACCTGGTGTTTTCTCGCATTTCCCCTAAGCTGGGGAGCTCTGCTGGACACCTTCGGAGGGGACATCGTGGGCGAGGAAGCCACCAGGTACAGCGCCGCCAACATCCAGGTGCTGACCGGATCGGAAGCCGTTCGGAAGCGGCCCGGGATGTACATCGGCTCGACCGGCGAGCGCGGCCTGCACCACTTGGTGTTCGAAGTCGCCGACCGGGCCGTCAACGAGGTCCTGGCCGGCCACGCCCGCCGCGTCGACATCACGCTCACCCCCGACGGCGGCGTGTGCGTGGCCGACGACGGACGGGGCGTCAACGGTCCCGGTCTCGAAGCCCTGCTGACCCGCATGCAGGTCGGGGAGGGGACCGGCGGCCGCCACGACGTGACGCTCGGCTTCTGTGCGATGGTGGGACCCTTCGTCCACTGAGGGTTGATCAAGCCCCGCCGCGAGCCATAGCGTGCCGTCCGTTTGGTGACGGTCGATGCTCAGGCAGTGAGTTCGTGGCGACTCAGGATGTGTTCTCTGCGGAGGAACTGGCGCGGCTTCGGGGTTTCCCGGAGATCGACCGGGCTGAGCTGATTCGGTACTTCACGTTGACCGGTGCGGACGAGGCGTTTGTGCGCCAGTTCCGTACGGGCCGCAACGCGAGCACGTCGAAATAGCGGCCCTCCACGAAGGCGGGCAGCTGCAGGGATGCGAGCAGGTGCCCCCAGACGGGCGGGAACGCGTTCCACCCGTCGCTGCACCCGACCGTCGTCGTACGTCGGTCACGCTGATCGCGGAATCACCCTGTTCGCCAGACGCTGGCCCGATTCACTGGATGCCGGCTCGTCCGCGATCGATGTGCCGGCGCGGTCGCCGGTGCCCGGCAGGTCCTTGGCGAGCCGGCCTGCGAGTGCGCTCACCGGGCGTCGACCGGGTGAGGACGCCGAGTGTGAGCAGAGCGAGCGCCGGCAGCACGGCGACGATGATTCCCATCGGCAAGGCGTCGGTGGCGCCACCCGCGCCGGCCAGCGGAGCAAGTGCCCCGCCGAACATGAACTGGCTGAAGCCGAGCAGAGCGGCGGCCGACCCGGCGTGTCCGCCGTGGTCGGCCAGGGCCTGGGCCGCGGCGTTCGGCATGACCAGGCCCACGCTGGAGACCAGGACGAACAGGCCGATCAGGAGCACGGGCAGGGGTGCCCGTGTCAGCACCGCGCCCAGGACCGTGGTGCCACCGGCTGTCGCGCCCAGCAGACCGGCGAGCAGCAGCACGCGGGCGCCGGCCCGGGCCACCAGCCGGCCGCTGATCTGGGCGGCCGCAACGAGTCCGGCGGCGTTGACGGCGAACACGGCGCTGTACTGCTGCGGTGACAGGCCGTGGATGTTCTGCAGGACGAACGGCGAGCCGGAGATGTAGGCGAACATCGCCGCGAAGACCAGGCCGTTGGCCAGGACGTACCCGGTGAAGACCCGGTCGCCGAGCAGCTGCCCGACGACAGCCGGCAGCGGCTGGCGTGACGCGGAGGGCCGGGTCTTCGGCAGTCCTGCGGCGGAGGCCGCCAGCATCACGGCGCCGAGTACGGCCAGGGCCACGAAGATTCCAGGCCATGCCGTGACGCGCAGTAGCTGGCCGCCGAGGACCGGCGCGAACACCGGCGCCAGGCCGGTGATCAAGGTCAGTGCGGAGAAGAGACGTGCGGTGCTGGTTCCGGAGGTGCGGTCGCGGACCATGGCGTTGGAGATGACGATGCCGAACGCCCCGCCGATGCCCTGGACCAGGCGGAGGCCGACGAAGGTCCGGACGTCGGGTGCCACCGCGCAGAGCGCGCTGGCGATCGTGTAGAGGGCGAGGCCCGCCAGCAACGGACGCCGCCGGCCGTAGGTGTCGCTCAGCGGCCCGGCGATCAGCTGCCCGATGGCCAGCCCGGCCAGGCAGGCGGTGATGGTGAGCTGGGTGGCCGCGGCGCTGGCGCGCAGGTCGCCGGCGAGGTCCGGCAGTCCGGGCAGGTAGCCGTCGATGGACAGTGGTCCCAGGGCCACGAGTGCTGCGAGCAGGACGATGAATCGGGTGTGCCGGCCGGCGGCGTCGTTGCTCATGGCTCAGTACGCCACGGTGATGCGGCGGCGGATCGCGGTGCCGCTCTCGATCGTGTCGGCCAAGGCGATCGCGTAGTCGGCGTACGAGATGCGGCTGTTGCCGTCGTCGTCGGTGAGCAGGGTGTCCCCGGCGCTGCGGTAGGCCCCGGTCCGCTCGCCCGCTGCGATGACCGCGGCGGGCGACACGTACGTCCAGTCGAGGTCGTGCACGCCGCGGTAGAGGTCGAGCGCTTCGGACTGGGCCTCGGCGTTGGCCTTCCACAGTGCGGGAAAGTCCGGGTCGTCCATGACCCGGGCGCCGGTCGGCGTGCGCAGGCTACCGGCACCGCCGATGGTGACCAGGCGGGTGACGCCGGCTCGGCGGAGTCCGTCGATCAGCGCACGGGCGGCACCGACGATCGTGGCGCGGTCGTTCTCCTGGCCGATCCGGGGGCCGACGGCCGACAGTACGGCGTCGTGGGAGGCGGCGAGGCCGGCGACCGCGGCGGCGTCTGTGACGTCACCGGTGGTCACGGTCAGGGCCTTGTGCGTGAGTCCGTCGACGTGGCCGGCTCGGGTGACCGCGGTGACGGTGTGGCCGCGACGCAGGAGTTCCTCGGTGGTGGGCCGGCCGATGTTTCCGCTGGCACCGAACAGGACGATCTTCATGTGTTGCTCCTTGTTTCTGATGGTCACAGGACGGGCTGGCCGTCGGCGATGATGGCCGCGGTGATGCCGCGCTCGGCGGCGGCGTGCTGGAAGCGCTGCTCGATGTCGGGTTGTTCGGTGTAGAACGGCGGGTTGTGGAACAGGCCGTAGTGCATGGCGCAGACGGTGGCGGCGCCGAGTGCGACGGCGGCCTCGACGCCCTGCTCGGGGGTCATGGTCGCCGGGACGTTGGCCGCGTAGCCCTCGAAGTGGGCGATGACGCCGTTGACCGGGACGAACGCGACGTCGAACGGGCCGTGGTCGCGGGCGATCTGCCACCAGCTGCCGTGCCACTGGGTGTCGCCGCAGTGGATGACCCGCCGGCCGGCGCCTTCGACGACCCAGGCGACCTGGTCGCAGTCGTTGCCGCGCCAGTCCAGCGAGGTCACCGGGGTGACGGTCAGCGCTCCGATGCGGCGTGACTGGCCCAGGTCCTGGGCAACGGGGGTGATGCCCGCCTCGTGCAGCGCCGCCGCGCTCGGGGTGTGGCAGCCGATCGTGCCGGTGGCCGCGATCCGGGCGATCAGGTCGTGGTCGTAGTGGTCGGGGTGCAGGTGGGTGATGAGGGCGTGGGTGCCGGGCGGGGTGTCGACCGGGTCGACCGGCCGGTGCGGCGCTCCCATCACCGGCGCCAGCGGAGCGACGTTCTCGAGCGGGTCGATCAGCAGGCGGGTGTCGCCGAGACGGATCTCGACGCCGGCCCAGGCCAGCCGACGCACGGAAAGGGTGGAGGTCATGGGCAGCGACGCTAGACCGACCTTGTTGAGAAAGTCAACAAGAGAGTTTTGAATCTCAACACCACGATGTAGGGTGGTGGCATGCGCACCTACGGGCAGTACTGCGGCATCGCGAAAGCACTGGACACCATCGGCGACCGATGGACCCTGCTGATCGTCCGTGAACTGCTCGCCCTGGGTCCGTGCCGGCACACCGACCTGCGCAACGGGCTGCCCGGGATCGCCAGCAACCTGCTGGTCGACCGGCTCCGGGAACTCGAGGAAGCCGGCCTGATCCACCGCGAGGCCGCCCCGCCGCCGGTGGCCACCACCCTGTTCTCCCTCACCCAGCGTGGCCGCGCGCTGGAGCCGGTGCTGCAGGAGCTGAGCCGGTGGGGCGTGCCGCTGTTGCGCGAGCCGGGCGGCAGCGAAACCTTCCGCACCCACTGGCTGGACATGCCCGCCCGGGCACTGACCGACCACCGCCCCGACCAGCCGGCAATCGCCCTGCAACTGCACGCCGACGGCAACGAAGACCTGGTCATCGAAGTCAAGGACGGCTCGGTGCACACCCACGCCGGCCGGGTCGACCACCCCACCGCGTCCCTGACCGGACCGCCGCACCTGCTGGCCGCGACCCTGCTCGGCGACCTCGATCTGAGCGCCGCAGTACAGCAAGGCCTGCGGCTCAGCGGCGAACGCGAGGCAGTACTGCGCATCCTGCCCCGCTGATCGACCGGCCGCTCGCGGGCCTGCGACCTCAAGCTCTACCGAGTCTGCGCCGGTCTCAGTGAACGTTAAGTCCCTTTTCTCTCGGCTCGTGATCGCTCGTACGTGTGAACGTCGGCCGTACTGGCGTGCCAGTACGGGTTCGGGTGAAGTTCTGCGGCACATGGACAGACGGGCGTATCCGAGCGACTTAGATCGACCGGCAAATGGCTCACTTGAGGCGCCGTGTGGTGGGGCGGCCGCCCCACCGGTAACGGGTGGTGGCGCGGCGGATCAGCATGCGGAGCGTGACAAGCGCGGCGGCCAGGTGGAGATAGAACTCGACGACCGCGCCGTTCCTCTCGGTACAGCGCCGCAGCTTGCCGTAGCCGTTCATCCACGAGTGCGTTCGTTCCACGATCCACCGCTTGCCGGCCTGGATTGGGGAGGGTACGCCCTTGCGGGCGATCTCACCGGTGAAGCCCAACTCCTGAAGCAGAGTGCGGGACTTGTTGTTGTCGTAGCCCCGGTCGAGGTTGACATTCACGTCCTGAGGCAGGGGCCCGACCTGCCCGATGGCGGCCTCGAGGGTCGGCCCGAGAAGAGGCGAGTCGTGGCGGTTGCGGTCCGAGCATCCGTGGCTGGCGAGGCGCTCGTAGCCCGAACCGTGGACCAGTGCGAGCACCACGTGTTCGAACACGGTTCGGTCGGGGACTCTGCGGCGGTGGCAGCCGAGTGGGTGGCCCGCAGCGAACTCCGGTCGTGTGGGCAGCAGTGCGGCGAATTGGTCCCAGAGGGGTTCGAGCAGGCAGGGTGGCAGCGCGGGCACGGCTGTCCTTCGGGGTCACAGAACGTAGAGAACTCCATGATCGCGTAGGGCCGCGTGCCCGTTGCTGCCCGCCCCAGCCCTTCAGTGCCCATCGCCGGTCGGTCTTATTCCGGGGGCGTCGTATTCTCGGGTGGCGCCCCGCCCATTGGGTCGGCCTGCGGTCGGGCTTGCTCTGAGTTCGGTGAATGTCTCGAGCCCGGGTGGTCTCTCCGGTTAGTCGGCGTCGACGGCGGGCAGGAGCAGGAGCTTCCCGCGGGCGTGCCCGGTCAGGCTGATCTCAAGGGCCTTGCGCCAGTCCGCGAGGGGGAAGGTTGCGGCGATCGGCACGGTGAACCTGCCTTCGGCGGCCAGCTGGGCGAACTCGGGGAAGACGCCGAAGAGTTCGTCATCGGTCCGCTTCGCGGGGTCTTCGTGAAAGGTGTCGCGCACCCCGATCTCCGGCGCTGCGGCCACGTCGGAGCAGGTCAGCACACGCTTGGGATCACCGCCGACGATCTCGACGAGTTCGGGCAGGG
The DNA here is from genome assembly GCF_039528135.1 of Kitasatospora nipponensis. Lineage (NCBI taxonomy): Bacteria > Bacillati > Actinomycetota > Actinomycetes > Kitasatosporales > Streptomycetaceae > Kitasatospora > Kitasatospora nipponensis. The sequence goes on from NZ_BAAALF010000024.1 coordinate 37,456, forward strand.
CGCCGCCCGGCGGCGCGGTGTCGAAGACGAGGTCGACCTGGCCGATGCCGAGGGCCTTGACCCGCTCGGCCAGGCCTTCGCCGTAGCCGACCACCGTGGCTCCGAGGTCGCGCAACTGCTCGGCGTAGGTCTCCCCGGCGGTCGCGATCACCCGCGCCCCGCGGACGAGGGCGATCTGCACGGCCGCGTAGCCGATGGTGGTTCCGGCACCGTTGACCAGGATCGTGCGGTCCGCGGCCAAGCCGAGTCGCGCGAGGTGCCAGGACGCGGTACTCAGCGCCATCGGGAGCGCGGCGGCCCGGGTGAGGTCCAGGCCCTCGGGCACGGCGAACCAATGGTCCAGCACGGCGCGGTCCGCCGCGCCGGCGCTCGGCTGGCCGGCGAAGTCGGCGGTGCCGAACACGCGGTCGCCGACGGCCACGTCCGTGACGCCCGCGCCGACGGCCTCGACGGTGCCCGAGACGTCGCAGCCGATGCCGCGCGGCAGGCTCCCGGGGAAGAGCCCGCGGCACAGCGCCCAGTCGGCCGGGGCCAGTCCGCACGCGTGCACGGCGACGCGGATGCGGCCGGGCCCCGGTTCGGGCACGGGGACGGTCTCCAGGCGCAGGACGTCGACGGGCTCGCCGTTCTCGTGGAAGCGCACCGTGCGCATGATGCCCGGCGCGGAAGCGGGTTCGGTCATGAGTCTCCTCCAGGATTAATCGGAACGTGTTCCGTTTGCCTTCGACATAGACTACCGCCAGGACCGACTCAAATGGAACGTGATCCGCTTAGACATGGCCACCGAACCGTCCCCGGCAGCCCACCAGCTGCGCGCCGATGCCGCGCGCAACCGCGAGACTGTGCTCGCGGCGGCCACCCACGCCTTCGCCACCTCCGACACCGAGCCATCGATGCGCGCGATCGCTCGACAGGCGGGCGTCGGCGTCGCCACCCTCTTCCGCCACTTCCCGACCCGGGAGGCGCTCGTCGACGCCGTCTATCAGGACCAGGTCGTCCGACTGACGGCCGGGGCGCGCGAGTTGCTCGCCGGCCACGCGCCCGCGCAGGCGCTGCGCCTGTGGATGGACCTGTTCGCGGAATGGCAGGCCACCAAGCACGGCATGACCGACACCCTGCTCGCCATGATCGATTCCGGCGAAATCTCCCTCGCTCACACTCGCCAGGAGCTCCTGTCGGCCATCGCCACGATCCTCGACGCCGGCTCCACCGCTGGGGACATCCGCGCCGATGCTCGCGCCGACGACGTCTCCGCCGGCATCCTCGGCATGCTCGCCGTCGCCGCCAAGTCCGGAGAACCCGCTCAGGCCCGACGCCTGCTCGACCTGCTCATGGACGGCCTCAGACCGCGCTGAGGTGGCGCCAGGCGCCCCACCGCCCACCGCCTCAAGCGATCCATTTGCCGGTCGGTCCAAGCCCGAGTTCGTTCTGATCCGCACCGAGGCTCCACTCGGGATTCCCGCCCAGATTGCTGTCGATCTCGGTGAGACCGGCGTCCCAGGCGGGTTGATCGGATACGAGTACCGGGCGCTGAGTGAGCCGGTGTTCCTCGGAGGGGTCGGTGAGCGAGGGCTGGTCGCCATCGCGACGAGTGGGCTGTTCGGCCGCATCGCCGTCGACGTGGCCACTGGTCACGTGGTGCAGATTCCCAAGACCGAGTCAGCGAAGACCAGTCACGTGAACAGCGACCTCGGCTCCTTCAACCGATGCGTCGCAGCCGTGATCGCACGCTTCCCGTTCTACGCGGACGGCGACGAGGACAGGTACGAGGAGGCAGCGGACGAGCTCCGCGGTCTCATCTCTGGCATCGACGAGACCGCCCTCGTGCACAACGGATTCTGGGAGACGTTCTGCGACGACGTGGCAATCGGGGACTATACGGACTGGGATGCGTGATCTGGCAGCGATCTCCGACTTCGGTCAGCCGGCCATGAGGCCGCCGCTGACGGTACTCGAAGCTCCAGCTCGGCCCAGTGGCCGAAGCGCGGGTCGTCGGGCATCTCGACCAGGCCGGGGATCGTGCCGCGTCCTCACAGCCCTGCCTGATCGAGTATCTGGTGCATCGTGTTCACAGGAAGTAGCCGGTTCGCAGCAGCTCCTGCGGCAACAGCGGAATCGGCGGCACCGAGTAGGCCGATCAGCCGGTCGGCTGGAATGGCCGGGTTGGTCGCGGCTCGACGTCGTACGGTGTCATCATCGTCGGTCAACAGAGCCTCGATCGTATCGGCCGGCAAACCGGGGTGTGCTGCGGCGACCGCGCGGTCGTGGGGCTCATCGGAGCGGGCCAGGCCAGTAGCGGCATCGGCGGGGAAGTTCTTGTGGGCAAGCATGTCCCACCGGCTGTAGCTGGTCCACTGCTCGGCGATCTGAGCCAGCAGTCGACCGGGGGCGTTCGACTGTCGCTCGCACACGAATAGTCGAACCGCGAAGCTTTCGTCGCCGGCTAGGATCTCCACAATTTCGTCTGGTAGATCGGCGCACATGGCCAGGGTCTTGCGGAAGATCTGGTGCCGGCTTCGGGCGAACTCCAGCTGATCTCGCTTGGACAGGTTTTCGGTCAGCAGCCAGCCGATTATGGCGCTACTACGGTCGTCGTAGTCGACCGATATCGACTCTCGCAACTTCGGGTCCAGGCTGCGTCGCGCGACAACAGCCGCGCGTACTTGGTTGTTCGGATCACGCGCCAATTCCGCGGTGTGCTCGGCCGACAGCGTCGGGTTGGCCGCCACCGCGGCGCGCAAGTCCGGAGTCGCCAGGAATCGGTCAGTCAGACCGGCGTCCAGGTTGGCGACTTCGGCAATCTGCCGCAGCAGACCCTCGCTGTAGGCATCGCCTGCAGCGCAGTCGATTTCGGCAAGCATGGCGCGTGCGGCCTCTGCGGGAAGCGGACCGTCCAAGCGGCGCAGAAGCATCTGTCGGCCAAAAGCGCCGGTTGCCCGCGACAGGAGCTCTCCGATCCGGCCGGTCGGCGCCAAGGGCCATTCGCTGGCGGCGATGGCGGCCGTTCGCGAGTCCGCGTCATCGAGCATCCCGGCCCGCACATCGTCCGGCAGGTGACGGTTGAAGGCCAGCGCGCGGCGGACTTTCGGGTCCGGGTCACGGGCCAGTAGTTCGTAGACATTGCGCGGCAGCGGGTCCGGGATTCGGCGCCCGTGTACACCGACCGTGGTGAAGTACTCCGGTCCTTCAGCCAGCCGGCCTCGCACCCGTGGGTCGGCGTCGCCGGCGAGGACGACCTGCACCGCAGGCGGGAGTCTCGGGTTCGAGGCGAGATTCGACCGCACGGTCACATCACGGTCGGTGGCAAGCGCCGCTGCAGCGTCCGTGGGCAGGTCGCGTCGCCGGGCCAACCCGGACCGGTCAATGTTCGCCGCCGTCAGGCGGATCAGGACCTCTGGCGGTGCAGACGGGTTGCCGGCCAGGTCGAGCAGCAGCGTCTCCAGGACCGGTTGCGCAATGGCGGGAAGTTCGAAGGAAGCGGACACCGCCCCATGGTGTCAGGTCCGCTGCTGGAGCTCTCGTGACCCCTGCGTGTCCGTCGCGGCAAGACGACTCGGCCGTGTTCGTACCCAGGCCGCCCACCTCCCCCTCTCTGTTGCTGAGCGCGCCGCCTTCGCCGACCACTGAACGCTTCGGCGGGTCTCAGGCCCGCGGGGGTGCCAACCACCGTTCTGCGCGGCCCTGCTTGTCGGAGTCTCCAGAGCGGCGGGCGTGCGCCAGCAGTCGGGCGCGAAGCGGTTCGGGTAGTCCGGCGACATCCTGCTTCTGGCGCGGGCGGGTCTTCCAGCCCACCAGATGCCGCACGGCCCCGGCGTCGTGCCGCTCCTCGGCCCCCGGGTCGGCCAGCCCGGCGAGCAGGTCGGCGATCGGCACCCTGCCGAGCAGTTCGCCAGGCACGCCCTCGTGGACGGGGTAGCCGGAGCAGCGGCCGCTGCCGGAGCCGTACCAGTCGAGCAGGGCCAGCACCCGCTCCATGACCGTGCTCCGTCTCAACCAGCGTGTACCGCGTCCGCCCGCGATGGCTCCCGTCCTCATGCACGGTGGGAATCATGCCGGGACCAGCACCCCACGGCGAAGCCATTTCCCCTGTAGCCGGTCACGATGCCGCAGAGCACCGCGGTCATTGACCACCCGTACACAAGCGAGGTAGCCCTGGGTCGGGTGGGCGAAGCCTTCCGGCAGGGTGCCCAGGATCTCGAAGCCCAGGGAGCGGTAGAGGGACACCGCGTGGTGGTTGGTCTCGACGACCGCGTTGAACTGCATCGCGCGGAAGCCCGCCGTGCGGGCCCACTGGAGGGTGTGCTCGCACAGGGCCCGGCCCACGCCGTGGCCGCCGTGGGCCGGGTCGACCATGTAGCTGGCGCTCGCGATGTGCGAGGCGTTGCCCAGGTGGTTGTTGTTCATCTTCGCCGTGCCCAGGACCGTGCCCGCCTCGTCGACGGCGACGACCGTGCGGTTGGGGGCGGAGAGCAGCCACCAGTCGCGGGACTGCTCGCGGGTGAGGTCGGTCGGATAGGTGAAGGTCTCGCCCGCGGCGACGATCTCGTGGAAGAAGGGCCAGATGGCCGGCCAGTCCTCCGGGGTGGCTTCTCTGATCAGCATGCCGGACAGGATGTCAGACGCTCCCAGGGGTCGCGGGCCGACGGCTTCGGTCACCCGATCTCCCGCAACTCTCCCGCAGCGCACGGCCCAGGACGGTCACCTCGTCGCGGATCCGAGGTGGACCAGGGTGCGCGCGAGGCCCGTCCGGCCGGCGTGTCGGCGAGCCGGTCGACCAGCCGCCGCCGGAGCGCCGGGAGATCGACGCCGGCCCCGGGCAGGTCCGCCGGCAGCGGCGCGCGGACCGCCGTGATCATCACGCCGACGCCGGCCCGAGGTCGGCCAGCCGCCTGCGCAGGAAGGCCCGTTCCCGTTCGTTGTCGACGAGTTCGAGCGCGGACCGGTAGGCCGCGGCCGCCTCGGCCGTCCGGCCGAGTCTGCGCAGCAGGTCCGCCCGCGCCGCCGGGAAGGGGTGGTAGTCCCGCAGCGCGTCGGCGTCCAGCGCGTCCAGCGCCGCGAGACCGGCCTGCGGACCGTCGCGCATCGCCACGGCCACCGCCCGGTTGAGCTCGACCACCGGCGAGGGGGACACCCGCGCCAGCACGTCGTAGAGCGCCACCACCTGCGGCCAGTCGGTGCCGGCGACGTCGGCGGCCTCGTCGTGCACGGCCGCGATCGCCGCCTGCAGCGCGTACGTGCCCACGCGCGGCCCGCCCAGGGCGGCGACGACCAGGTCGCGTCCCTCGGCGATGCGGTCCGCGTCCCACCGGGAGCGGTCCTGGTCCTCCAGCGGCACCAGCTCCCCCGCGGCGTCGACCCGGGCGGCGCGGCGCGCGTCGACCAGCAGCAGCAACGCGAGCAGCCCGCTCACCTCCGGCTCGGCCGGCAGGAGCCGGCGCAGGATCCGGGCCAGGCGCACCGCCTCGTCGCTCAGGTCGACCCGCACCAGGTCCGCGCCCGCGCTGGCGGCGTAGCCCTCGGTGAAGATCAGGTAGACCACCCGCAGCACGCCGGGCAAGCGCTCGGTCAACTCCTCGGCCTCGGGCACCCGGAAGGTGATCCGGGCGTTGCGGATCTTGCGCTTGGCCCGCACGATCCGCTGCGCCATCGTGGCTTGCGGCACCAGGAAGGCCCGCGCCACCTCGGGCGTGGACAGCCCCGCCAGGCAGCGCAGGGTCAGGGCGACCTGGGCCTCGACCGACAGGGCGGGATGGCAGCAGGTGAAGAAGAGGCGCAGCCGTTCGTCGGGGATCTCCTCGCCCTCGTGCTCGCACGCCGCGGGCGCGGACCGGCGCGCCTCCACCTGCATGATCGCCAGTCGCGCGGCGAAGGCCCGGTCCCGCCGCAGCCGATCGACGGCCCTGCGGCGGGCGGTGGTGAGCAGCCAGGCCAGCGGGGTCCTCGGGACCCCGTCGATCGGCCAGCGCGCCAGGGCGGCCTCGACGGCCTCGGAGGCGGCGTCCTCGGCGAGGTCGAGGTCACCGAACTGGCTGACGAGCAGGGCGAGCAGCCGGCCCCGCTCCTCGCGGAAGACCGCCTCGACCGTGCCGGCCGCCCGCCCGTCCGTCATGAGAGGTCGAAGTCCTGGATCGGGCGGACCTCGACGCGTCCGGCCCGGGCTCCGGGGCAGCGGGCGGCCCAGTCGATCGCGGCGTCCAGATCGGGGAGGTCGAGCACGTAGTAGCCGCCCAGGTACTCCCGGGTCTCGGCGAACGGCCCGTCGGTCACGACGCGCTCCCCGCTCGCGCCCACCCGCACCGAGGTGGCGGTCTCGAAGGAGTCCAGCGCGTTGCTGTGGACCATCACGCCGGCGTCGTACACCTCCTTGGTGTACGCCATGAACGCCTGCATGAGGCTCTGGTCGGCTTCGGGGGTCGTGGGCTCGGCGTCCTGGGTGCCGATGATCAGCAGCATGTACTTCACGGTGGCTCTCCTCCGTCGGGGTTCCTGCGTCGCCCGTACGGCGACGACACCACGATGACGAACGGCGACGCCCCGGATCGACACCCGGCGAAGGAGATTTTCGGGGCCGGGCGGTCAGCTGTGGTTGACGATGACGGAGATGCCCCACCCGATCGCCGCGAGCACCACCGCGAAGCAGAGCCCGGCAAGGACGTAGCCGACCGGCCCGGCGGTACTGCGGCCCGCGGTGCCGCGCCCCGTGATGCTGCGGCCGGCCGTCGACGCGGCCACCGTGCCGGCCGGGGGCGGTGGGCTGAGCAGGCGCAGGCCGACCGCGAAGAGCGCCGGCAGACCGGCGCCGGCGAGCAGGCCGACCACCATGATCTTCCACAGCGCGTTCAGGTTGATCCAGGAGTTCACGAGGGCACCTCCTGCGACTCCGGGGCCGGCACCACGGTCCCGGTCCACGCCGCGTTGACGTTGGCCGCCGTCACCGCCGGGCGGCGGGAGACGGCGAAGAAGGCGACCGAGGCCAGCAGCAGCACGACGAAGATCACCACCACGCCGGCCGTCCCGCCGATCCCGTCGGCGGCCCAGTAGGCCAGCGCGCCCACCACCGCCGACGCCGGCAGGGTGAGCAGCCAGGCCAGTACCATCCGGCGGGCGACGTGCCAGCGCACCACGGCGCCCTTCCTGCCGACCCCCGCGCCCAGGATCGAGCCGGTGGCCACGTGGGTGGTGGAGAGCGAGTAACCGAAGTCGGTGGAGGAGAGGATCACCGCCGCCGAGGCCGACTCGCTGGCCATGCCCTGCGGTGACTCGATCTCCACCAGCCCCTTGCCCAGCGCCCGGATGACCCGCCAGCCCCCGATGTAGGTGCCCAGCGCGATCGCCAGCGCGCAGGAGACGACCACCCAGGTCGGCGAGGTCGCCCCACTGTTCAGGCTGCCGTTGGCGATCAGCGCCAGGGTGATGACGCCCATCGTCTTCTGCGCGTCGTTGGTGCCGTGGGCGAGCGAGACCATGGACGCCGAACCGATCTGGCCGATCCGGAAGCCGTGCCGGCGCGGGCCCTCGGCCACGTCGTGGGTGAGGCGGTAGACCAGGTAGGTGCCGATGGCGGCGACCGCGCCGGCGATGAACGGCGACAGTGCCGCGGGCACGATCACCTTGGAGACCAGGCCCTGCCACTTGACGGCGGAGGCGCCGGCGGCCGCCATGGTCGCCCCGACCACCCCGCCGATCAGCCCGTGCGATGAGCTGGAGGGGATGCCGAGGAACCAGGTCGTCAGGTTCCACAGGATGCTGCCGGTCAGGCCCGCCATGACCACCGTCAGGGTCACGTCGTGGCTGTCGACCAGGCCGCTGGCGATGGTCGCCGCGACGGCGGTCGACAGGAACGCGCCCAGCAGGTTCAGCACCGCCGAGAGGGCGACCGCGATGCGCGGGTGCATGGCCCCGGTGACGATCGAGGTCGCCATGGCGTTGCCGGTGTCGTGGAAGCCGTTGGTGAAGTCGAAGCCCAGCGCGGTGGCGACCACCAGCGTCAGGACCGCATCGTTGCCGGTCACGAGCCCGAACCTAGCCGGTCACCGGTACCGGCCCGGCCCTGCGACACCCGGTGCGCGGGGTGACGCCCGGCCGTCATCCGTTCGGACCAGTCCCGGCCGCACCGCTACGATTCCCCTTCGGTCGACCACGTCAGGAGATTGAGATGGCCACCGCCGCCGTGGGTTACGCCAGCCTCCAGGGGCTGGGAAGTCGTGAAGGCTGCCTGGAGGCGCTGCGCGCCATGGCGGAGGTCCTCGCCCGCGTCGACCGGGACGCGGGCGGCAGGGCGGCGAACTTCGCCTCCATGGTGTTCGGCAGTGCCGAGACCGTGGAGGACGAGGGCATCGACCCGGAGGTGATGCACGCCGTCACGGGTGGCACCTACCCGGTGGCCTACCTCACCGTCAGCTACGATCCTGATCGACTGCCGGCCGTCGAACTAGAAGCCCTTGAAAGGGAGTTCGACCTGCGGGTACTGGGCCGGACGTCCTCTCGGGCGTTGAACCTGCTCGGCTTCGAGCCCCGCCCCCGGTCGAGGAGCTAGTCGTTCGCCCCGGATCGCCGTCCGGGTGACTCGCAACACCTAGGACGCCGGTGCGCCCGGGACGAGCCGTCGGACGCTCGCGGCGATCTTGTCGAGGTCGACGTCGGCGGCGAGGGTGGCCTCGTCGGGGCGATCGGCGATCGGCTCCCGCACGCCGAGCAGACCCTGCATCAGTTCGGGGTAGACCGTCCGGCCGACGAGGATCTCGGCCACCTCCCGCGCCTCCTCCTGCGTCAGGCCCCAGGTCCGGCAGGCGTACGCGACGATCCGCGCCATCGGGGCCTCGAAAACCGCCTCGTAGTAGCCGGACGCGATCTCGGGCACCCGCTCGGCCTCCGTGATCCCCATCCGCAGCGTGCGCAGGGACGAGGACCACAGCAGCAGTTGCAGCAGCCGCCCGCAGTAGCGCACCAGGGCGTCGGCCGGGTCGGCCCGCTCCGCGGTGAGGTAGTCCTCCGGCGAGCCCAGACGGTCGAGGTAGAGCTCGCGCACCAGGGCGACCACCCCGGAGAAGAGGGCGTCCTTGCTGGGGAAGTGGGCGTAGAGCGAGCGTTTGGAGGTCTCGGCCCGCTGGGCGACGACGTCCATCGAGGTCCGTTCGAAGCCGGCCTCGAGGAACACGTCCTTCGCCGTCCACAGGATGTGTTCGCGCAGCTTCTCGCCTCGTCGCGCCGGCATGGTGGCTTCCTCTCCAAGTAAACGGTACGGTTGAGTTTACATACTGGATCACACGGAGGACACTCGTGATCGTCGTCACCGCACCCACCGCAAAGATCGGCCGCCACGTCGTCGAGCAGCTCCTCGACGCCGGCGAGCGCGTCCGGGTCGTCGCCCGCGACCCTCGGCGGCTCTCGCCCACCGTCCACGACCGGGTCGAGATCGTGGAGGGCTCCCACCGCGAGGCCGCCGTGGTCGACAAGGCCTTCGCCGGCGCCGACGCGGTGTTCTGGCTGATGCCCGGCGACCTCCGCGCCCCCGACGTGATGACCTCCTACGTCGAGTCCAGCAGGCCCGGCGCCGAGGCCGTCGCCGCGCACGGCGTCCGCCACGTCGTCGGGGTCTCGGCGCTGGGCCGGGGAACCGCCGTCGCCGACCGGGCCGGCAACGTCACCGCCTCGCTGGCCATGGACGACCTGTTCGCCGCGGTGACGAACTACCGCTCGCTCGCCAACCCGAGCTTCATGGACAACACGCTGCGCGACATCCGCACGATCCTGGGCGACGGCGTGATCTCCGGGCCGCTCGCGCCCGACCGCGAGCTGCCCCTGGTGGCCACCCGCGACATCGCCAGCACCGCCGCCCGCCTGCTGCTCGACCGCGACTGGACCGGGTTCGCCGAGATCCCGGTGCTCGGCCCAAGGGACCTGTCGGGCAACGACATGGCCGCCGTCATCACCGACGTGCTCGGCATCCCGGTGCGCTACGTCCAGGTCGAGGCCGCGTCGTTGGAGGCTGCCATGCTCTCCTTCGGCGCGTCACCCGGCATGGCCCGGGCGATGGCCGACATGGCGACCGCCAAGACCCGGGGCCTCGACGAGGGCGTGGTCCGCACCGCAGAGAACAGCACGCCGACCACCTTCCGCCAGTGGTGCGAGAAGGTCCTGCGACCCGCCGTCGACGCCGCCCGCTCCTGACCGCACCGCCGGAGGACTCCGGCGCGGGCCCGACCGTCGGGCGGCGGGGTGTCAGACAGGGCCGGGATCCGCCGCGGGCCACGGGACGTGTGTCTCGGCCGCGGCCTCGTAGTCGACGCCGGGAACGTCCCAGCCGTAGAGCCGGCCGACCTGGTCGCGCAGCCAGCCGGTGTCCGCGCCGGTGGCCAGGGTGTCGGTGTCGATCCGGTCCCACACGGCGCGGACGTCGGCCTGGACGGCGGGGTCCATCTCCCAGCCGTCCAGCCGGATGCGCCCCTGGTCGTCCAGAACCGGCTGGGCGTCGCCGGCGAACTGGTCCCACAGCACCGCCGCCTGGTCGACGGTGCTCTGCCAGCCCTCACCGGTGACCCGGCGCAGGATGCTGGTGTAGAGCGCGATGCTCGGGATGGCGCTGGAGGCCTGCGTGACGGCCGCGCCGGCGACCACGGTGTGGGCCCGGCCCGCGCCCTTGAGCCGCGTGTCGATGGCGCGGGCGGTGGCCTCCAGGTGCTCCTTGGCGGCGCCGATGGTGCCGGCCCGGTAGACGGGGGCGGTGATGTCGGACCCGACGTACGAGAGGGCGACGGTCTGGAAGCCGTCGGCCAGCAGACCCCTGGCCTGCAGCGCGTCGATCCACAGCTGCCAGTCCGCGCCGCCCATCACCTGCACGGTCGCGTCGCGCTCCGCCTCGTCCGCGGCCGTCAGGTGCATCTCGCCGACCTGCGGGAGGCCGCCCTCGAACACCAGGGTCTTGGCCCGGTAGTCCTCGCCCAGCGGCTTGAGGGCGGAGCGGTGGACCTCGCCGGTGCGCGGGTCCGTGCGACGCGGGGCCGCGACGCTGTAGACGAGCAGGTCGATCGCGCCGAAGCGGGCGGCGAGTCGCTCGATGACCTCGTCCTTGAGGGCCTCGGAGAAGGCGTCGCCGTTGAGGAAGGTGAAGTCGGCGCCGGCCCCGGCGGCGAGTTCGGCGGTCCGCGCCGTGCGGTACCAGCCCGCGCTCGCGGTGCGGCGCTCGGTCGCGTCGGCCTCGAAGGCGATGCCGAGACCGCGCATCCGGTGGGCGCGCAGGCCCACCAGGGTCGCGGCCAGTCCGTAGCCGGCGCTGGAGCCGATGACGAGGGCGACCGGGCCGGGCCGGTCGCCGGCGGGCTCCGGAATCCGCTGCCACATGCGGTCGACCACCCTCGCGCAGCCGGTCGGATGGCTGTTGACGTAGAGGTAGCCGCGGTTGCCGGGCTTGATCTCGCGGAGGCTCACTCGTGGGTTCCTTCTGGTGCGGGGATCGTCATCGCCGAACGACGAGACCGGACGTGCCCTGCGGACCGGCGGCCGGGCGGGGCCGTCCGCGCCCCGGTCCCGGGCCCGCTCCGGCTGAGCCCTGCTCACATCCTGGGCGCGGGTGGCCGGGCCGGTGATGGTGATCTTCGCCAGAAGTGGCCGCGAAGTTTTGTCGGTCTCCGCTGCGGCCTTGCCGCCCGGCCCACCACTCCTGTCGTCGGGTCAGCTGATGCCGCCGTTCCAGACGGTGTTCCAACCCTGGTAGCCGGAGTCCTGCGAGGGACCGTTGCCGGGGTGGCCGCGGACCCCGTACTCGCAGTCGTCCCGGCACTGCCCAAGCCAACGAGCCGTCGGGGGCCGCACAGGCAACCGAAGGGGCACTCCCCAGTGCGCCGATCAACCCCAACTCGCCTTGCCAGCACAACATTTGGCACACCATGAGCTTCCCATCCCGCGGGCCTCACCACCCGCCGACGCCGCCCGCCGGGCCTGCCGCCACAATGGCCCCCGGAAGTCCCTGCCACACCGTCACCCTCCCGGAGCGCACCGTGAACAGTCCCGTCTCCCCCTCCCCGGCGCCGCCCGCCGTGGCCTCCCCGCCGGCGGCCACCGCGGCGAAGGGCGGGCGGAGCGTGGCCGCGAGGACGGGAAGCGTGTTCCGCAGCGAGGACCTGCCCGGCAGGGAGCGGTTCGAGAGCTGGCGGGAGCTGGTCGGGCAGTCGCGGGCCAGCGAGGTGACCAGCGCGCACGCCGACGACTTCAAGGCGGACATGCGGCGACTGGAACTGGGGCCGGTGACCCTGCTGCGGACCTCGTTCTCACCGGCGCGGTTCCAGCGGACCGCACGCATGGTGCGGCAGTCGGATCCCGAGGTGTACAACCTGACGCTGCTGCTCGGCGGGGGCATGGCGCTGACGCCCGACGGCGGTCGGTCGGCGTCGTTCGAGCCCGGCGACCTGCACATGATGCACAGCTCGCGTCCGTTCGACCTGCGGGCCTTCGGCGCCCGCACCGCGGGGCGGCCGGACCCGCGGGTCGAGGCGGTGGGCGTCGACTTCCCCGCGGCGTTGCTGCCGCTGCCGCCCGACCGGCTGCGCGACCTGCTGGGCCGCGGGTTCTCGGGCCGCGAGGGCACCTGTGCGCTGCTCTCGGAGTTCCTCATCGGCCTGGACCGGCAGGCCGCCGCCCTGGGGCCGGCCGAGGCCGGCCGCCTGGGCACCATCGTCGTCGACCTCGTGGCCGCCTGGTTGGCCCGGGAGCTGGAGAGCGAGGAGGCCATCCCGGAGGAGGCCCGGCCCCGGGTCATGATGCGGGACGTCCAGGCGTTCATCCGGCGGAACCTGCACGATTCCGAGCTTTCGCCGTCCGCGATCGCCGCCGCGCACCACATCTCCGTCAGCTACCTGCACCGCGTCTTCACCCAGCAGTCGCAGGGCGAGACGGTCGCCGCCTGGATCCGCCGGCAGCGGCTGGAGAGGGCGGGCCGCGATCTGGCGGACCCCGCGCTGTCCACCCTGGCGATCCACGCCGTCGCCGCCCGGTGGGGCATCCCGCGCGCCGCCGAGTTCAGCCGCGCCTTCCGGTCCGCCTACGGCCTCTCACCCAGCGAGCACCGGCGGCGGGCCCTGTCGGGGGGCGCCGGCGGGTAGGCGCGGGGCGACCGGGGAGGCGGGGCCGCGAGGAGGCGGCGGACGGCGGGTGGACGCCCGGGCGGCGAGTGGACGCAGAGCCAAGGAACTGTCGACGCAGCGCACACACGGCCGGTCGGCGTCCTGGCATCCTCGACGAGGAACACCGCGGTGACTCGCCGCCCTCCCTCCCGCGCCCGCCGATCGGCCGAGCGCCCGGGGGCCGGCAGCGTCGGGGGGGGGCCGCCCCGGCC
>NZ_BAAALF010000024.1:50795-60385 GCF_039528135.1 Kitasatospora nipponensis
GTCGGCGGCCCGGCACGCCACGGGGGAGCGTGCCGGGCCGGGAGCCCGGGCTCCCCGCTCCGGTGACACCGCCCCGGGCCCACCCCCAGCACCGACGCCTCCCCCGCCCGGGACGGTCAGGAGCCGAATCCGCCGCGCAGGGCCTCGAACAGCCGCTCCAGGCGCACGCGGTGATCGTCCACCACCGCGCTCGGCGGCTCACCGGCGATGCGGCGGCGCGCCGTCTCCACCATCACGGTGCCGTACCCGGCGATGAAGAAGGCGGCCAGCAACGTCCCGTCGCCCGCGAAGGCCGGGTCGTGTTCGAGCTCCTCGGCGAGGATCCGCTGAAGGTCGGCACCGATCTCCCTGGCGCGCGCGATGAGCGCGGGCGACGCCGCGACGGTCCGGAAGAACGGGATCGACCGGTCGTCGACCCCGGAGAGCGGGTGGCCGGCGTCCACGAGGCGGATCATCGCCTCGCGCAGGGCCGCCGGCACGCCGACGCCCGGGGCGCGGTCGCGCACCGCCGAGCGCAGGAGCTCGACGGCGTCGTCCGCGCGGTCCAGGAAGAGGTCCTCCTTGCGCGGGAAGTGCTTGAAGACCGTCACGCTGGAGACCCCGGCCTCCCGTGCCACCTCGGCGACCGTGACCGTGTCGTACCCGCGCTCGATGAACAGCCGCGTCGCGACCTCCAAGATCCGCGCACGCGTCTGCGGCCCGCCTCGCTCTCCCGTCCTGGGCATCCGATCTCACTCTCTTGTGTAACTAAACTTAGTCACATAACCTAGTGGCGGGCCCGCCGGCCCGACCTCCGTCATTGTCGTCGGGACGGACCCCGCCGGACCACTTCCCGCCGCGGCGCAGCCCACGGCCCGCCAGCCCCCACGGCGCCGGCCCGCACCGATCCCCCGCCGTACCCCCCTGACGCGTCCACCGGACCACGGCCGCCGGCCGCACCACACCCCGAAGGAGTTCCCCCATGCCCCAGGAAGCCGCCGACCGTTCCCCCCACTCCCCCCGATCGTTGCGACAGGCGTGGGTGGCCCTGGCGGGCCTGTCCGCGGTCTTCCTCTTCGAGATGCTGGACAACTCGATCCTGAACGTCGCCCTGCCCACGATCGGACGCGAACTGCACGCCTCCACCACCGTGTTGCAGTGGGCGACGGGCGCGTACGCGGTCGTGTTCGGCGGCTCGATGCTGGCCTTCGGCGCGATCGCCGACCGGTTCGGCCGGCGACGGATCATGCTCCTCGGCCTCCTGCTGCTCGGCGCCGCGAGCCTGGCGACCGCGTTCGTCACGACCGCCGACCAGCTGATCGCCGTCCGGGCGGTGACCGGCGTCGCGGCGGCGATGACGACACCGGGGTCGATGGCCCTGGCCTTCCGACTCTTCGAGGAGGACGGCCTGCGTGTCAGGGCGATGACCCTCATCTCGACCGTGGGTCTGGTCGGGCTCGCGATCGGCCCGACGGCGGGTGGCTTCGTCCTCGCGATCGCGCCGTGGCAGGTCCTGCTCCTGGTCAACGTGCCGATCGCCGTCCTCGCGTTCGTCGGCCTGCGCGCCGGCATCGCCGCCGACGAGGCGGCCGACCTGCACCGCGAGCCGGTGGACGCCCCGGGAGCGGTGCTGGGCACCGCGACGATCGTGCTCGCCCTGGTCGCACCCACGCTGTTCGTCAACGAGGGCGCCGGCAACTGGGCACCGTGGACGGCCACCGCGGCGGCGGCCGCGAGCGGGGCGCTCTTCCTGCTGCGCGAGCGCACGGCCCGTCACCCGCTGCTCGACCTCGCGCTCATCGCCCGCCCGCTGGTCGCCGGCGGCCTGGCGTTCAAGGCCGCGGCCGGGCTGGCGACCGCGGGCCTGGGATACCTGGTGACGCTGCAACTGCAGCTCGACTGGGGGTGGACGCCCGCACTCGCCGCCGTCGGCATGCTGCCGCAGGTCGTCGTCCTGGTCGCGGCCGGCCCGTTCGTCCGTCCGTTCGTGGACCGGGTCGGCCTCGACCGGGCCGCCCGGCTCAGCGCCGCGGCGGTCGTCTGCGGGCTCGCCGTCTACGGCCTGCTGGGCGGCTTCGGCTACCCATGGGTCGCGATCGCCCTGGTGCTCGTGGCGGCCGGTCTGCGCGTGGTCGGCGTGGTCGCCGGGGTCAACGTGCTCCGCGGTCTGCCCCGGAACCGCACCACGATCGGCGCGGCGCTGGTCGACACGGCCTCCGAGGTCACCTCCGGCATCAGCATCGCGGTCACCGGCACGATCCTGGCGGCCCTGTTCACCGGCGACATCACCGCCTCGCACTGGAGCGGCGAACAGACCGGCCAGTTCCACCGGGCCCTGACCACCGCGGGCCTGACCCTCACCGTCCTGGCCGCGGCCCTGGTCGGCTGGGGAGTCGTCCGAGTGCGGCGCGCCGCACCGGAACCGGCGCCCGTGGCCGTCGACGAGGCGATCCCCGAGCCCGTCTGACGCCCCCGCCACGGCCGGTGGCGGGTTCAGCGCCCGTCCGCGGGCAGGAAGTCCAGCGCCTGTCGCAGGTTGTACTCGGCGATCTCCCCCATGAAGACGCGGTCGGGGAAGTCGCCGTCGAGCAGCCGCAGCGGTCCGGCGACCAGCGACAGGCGCATCGCCAGGGTGTAGAAGTCCAGCCGCCGCCCGTCGAGGCCAGCGGCGTCCAGCCACCGGTAGTGCTCGCCGAAGCGGATCCGCAGGAACACGTGCTCCCACTCGACGTCGAAGTACATCAGGCCCTCGATGTCGATCAGGACCGGATCCCCGTGGCGGTCCAACAGGACGTGGTCCGGCCCAAGTTCCCCGTGGATGAGCCCGTACTCCGTACGCGGGCGGACGGCGGCGGCCAGGGCGCGGACCACGGCCTCCAGGCGGTCGCCGGCCCGTGCCATCCGCGCGTCGCGCGAGGCGGCCTCGGCGAGGTCGTCCAGGGCCCGGTCCAGGACCACCTGCTCACACGAACGGCCCTGGGAGACGCCGCCGTTGTCGACCAGGGCGACCTTCCCGTAGCCCGCTGCGGTGTGCCGGTGCAGCACGCCGAGCGCCTGGGCCAGCCGCTCCAGGGCCGCCTCGGCGCGCTGCGGGTCGCGCCGGAGCAGCGCTTCCAGGTTCTCGCCGGGCACGTCCTCGACCACGGCGAGGTCGGCCGGGTAGTGGCGCCCGCTCCGGTCCGCCAGCCGGATCCGGGGCGTGCGGATCCCGAGGGCGTCCAGGCGCCTGCTGGCGGCCTCGAAGAGATCGAGGCCGGAGGCGTGCGAGAACGGGTCCGTGTGGTCCTCGGCGGCGGCGCCCGGTGCGCCGGGCCAGAAGTTCTCGGCCTCCTCCCAGAGGTAGGCGATCGCGGTGCTGTCGTCGTCGAAGGCGAGCCGGTACACGCCCTTCTTGCTGCCACCCCGCAGCCGGGACACCCCCACCAGGCGCCGCCCACCTCCCAGCGCCGCCCGCGCGACCCCCGCCAGTTGCTCACGGGTGACCACCCTGCGTTCCACGGTCACAACCCGCCTCCCCCTCGTCTCGGTGATCGACTCTAGGCGATGCCCGCGGGCGCGGCGGCGGGATTCCGCCACCGGTCAGGCGACGGGCTCATGACCGCTGTCACCACAGGGCGAGAAGGCGGCCGCCCGGTGACCGTCGCGTCGCGTTTCGTCCCCTTTCCCACTCTTGTCACGCCTATCGATAATCGATAGATTTCCATCGCAACTCGATGGAGGGATGGGTCATGGGACAGCTGACCGTACGTGCGCTGCGCGCCGTGCTCGTGGTGGTGCTCACCGGCACCGTGCTCGTACAGGCGTTGATGGTGTGGGCGTTGGCCACCCGCCCGCCGGACGGGCCGCTCCCGCTGACGGCGCTGCGGGTGATCGTGATCCTGGGGCTGGTGGCGGCCCAGGTCGCGCTGGTCTGCGTCTGGCGGCTGGTGGCGATGGTGCGACGCGGAACCGTGTTCTCCCATGCCGCCTTCCGCTACGTGGACGGCGTGATCGGCTCGATCGTGGCGATCGCCCTCCTCTGGTTCACGGTCACGGCCGTCAACGCGCCGGGGCAGCGGGACGACCCGGGCGTCACCGGGATCATGGCCGGGATCGGCCTGGCCATCCTGGGGGTGGCGCTGATCGTGCTCCTGCAGCGGATGCTGCTCGTCCAGGCCGTCGCGCGCGACGGCGAAGCCGCCCGGATGCAGGCCGAGTTGGACGAGGTCATCTGATGCCGATCGCCGTCGACATCGACGTCATGCTGGCCCGGCGGAAGATGTCCGTGGGCGAGCTCGCGGACCGCGTGGGGATCACCCCCGCCAACCTGGCGGTCCTCAAGAACGGCCGCGCGAAGGCGGTACGCTTCGCGACCCTCGCCGCCCTCTGCGAGGTGCTCGACTGCCAGCCGGGCGACCTGCTGCGCTGGGAGGCCGAGGACGCCGCGGGCGGATGACGCGCCCGCGGCGAGGTCCCCGCGGCGGCCTGCGCGCCACGCGCTAGGCACGACGGCGGGCGAAGAGGATCGCTCCCGGGGCGCTGCCCTCGGGCTCGAGCAGCATCTCGGCCTCCACCGTGAATCCGGCCCCGCGCAGCCAGGTGCTCAGCTGGGCGGGCCGGCGGCGGTGGACGTGGACCTTCATCGGGTGGCCGCCGTAGCCCTCCGTCTTCAGCTTCGACCCTTCGCCCACGTGAAAGCCGATCAGCAGCGGCGCACCGGGGCGCAGGACCCGCCCGAAGCCGGAGAGGACCACCGGGACCACCTCATCGGGGACGTGGACCAGCGACCAGAAGGCGAGCGCACCGGCGAGCGACTCATCGGCAAGGTCGAGATCCGTCATCGAGCCGACCTCGAAACGGAGTTCAGGGTGCTCCCGCCCGGCCACCCCCACCATCCCGGGCGAGACGTCGATCCCGAAGGCCTCGACGCCCAGGCCGTGCAGGTGGGCGGTGACGTGGCCCGGCCCGCATCCCATGTCCGCCACCGGTCCGCCACCGGCGTCGGCGACCGCGTCGGCGAACAGGGCCAGCGCCGCCCGGAGGTAGGGGGCGCCGCCCAGAGCGTCACGCATCTGGTCGGCGTAGCTGACCGCCACCGTGTCGTAGGAGGTACAGGTGTCCGCGAGCCAGCCGTCCGAGTTCATGGTCCGACACAGTAGTGCTCGCGAATTCGGTTGCCCGCCCGGCCGCTCCGCGGCAGAGTGGTCGCATCAGCCGTCAGCGCCGCAGCGCCGCAGGGAGGGAACGCACCATGAGCAGCAGTCAGCCGCACCGGCGTTCCTCCAGTCCCCAGCAGAGCCAGGGACATCCCGCCCGACGGTAGAACGGCTGACATGCCGCGCCGCCCGCGGGACGTCCCCGCCCGGGCGGCCTTCCCCATGCCGCCCAGGCTCCGGAGAGTTGGCCGAGTGGTAAGGCAGCGGCTTGCTAAGCCGTCGTCGGGGTGACACCCGCGCGCGTTCGATCCGCGCACTCTCCGCACAGGACAGGAACAGTGTCCCGTACCCATGCGACGTGCCAGTTCCTTGACCATGACTCACCTGCGATCGCCCGCCGGTCAGCCGCACCGGAGCGGCCGCGGGGGCCACCTGCGCCCGCGCCCACGCGGGCATAGCATGCGGCTCTCGGTGCTACGGGGGAGGCGCAGATGGGGCGAGGTCGCACGGCCCGCAGACGGGACACGGTGAAGAGGCGGGCGGAGCTGACGGCGGTCGAGCGGGCCGCGACGGCGCAGCGGACGCGATGGGCGCGGCAGCGGCGGCGAGCGGCGGGTGTCGTGCTGCTCTGCCTGGCATTCCTGGCGCTGCTGACGGGTGCGTCCGCGCCCTTCGACCTGCCGGGGGCGATCGACGACGGCGACCGGTACCGGGCCGCAGTCCCGTGCGCCACGGACCCGGCCACGCCGACCACCGGCCCGCCGACCGACTGCCGGGACCTCGTCGAGGAGCGGCTGGAGGCGGTGCACGTGACCAGGTCCAAGGGGGCGGACTGGGTGGTGGTGGAGCCGCTGTCCGACGATCCGGGCGCCGCGCAGGCGGGGCGGCGGAGGATCGACGTGACCGACGCGCGGCGGCTGTCGCAGGTGTTCCACCCCGGCGACCAGGTGACGGTGACCTGGTGGGAGGGCGAACCGACCGCGGTCACGGACGCCGGGCAGCAGGTGGAGTCGGACTCGCCGCCGACCGCCCAGGCGCCGCTGGACCTGACCGCGACGACCTGCCTGCTGCTGCTCGCGGTGCTGCTCGGCTGGGCCGCAGTGCGTCGGCTGCGCGGGCTCGGGCGGCGGTCGCAGGGCGCCCTGCCGCCGGCCGCCTTCCTGCTGATCGCCGTGGCGATCGGCGGCGCGATCGGGACCGGCGAGCGGAGCCTGCTGCTCGTCGGGGTGCTCCAGGGGCTCGTCCTGGTCCCGGCCTCGGTCCTCCTCGCGGTCCGCAACCGGCACCGGCGCCGGCACCCGCAGCGCCGGTGAACCAGCCTGGGACCACCCGGGCCCACCCGGGCCCGAACAAAAACCCGCGACGCGTCCCGTGATCTTCCCTAGGATCCCCCCATGATCCAGGACGGTGAGTCGATGCGTGGCGGTCTCTCGCTGGTGCGCCGCGAAGGCGAGACCATCCGCCGGCCGTGGCGGGTGTGGACCCCCGCGGTGCACGAACTGCTCCGTCACCTGGAGCGGGTCGGATTCTCCGGCGCGCCGCGCGTCCTGGCCACCGGCCCCGACCAGGGCGAGGAGGTGGTGTCACTGCTGCACGGCGAGGTCGGGCTGTACCCGTGGCCACCGGCCCTGCTCGCGGACGAGGGCGTCACCGCGCTCGGCCGGTGGCTGCGCGACTACCACGAGGCCGTCCGCGACTTCCGGCCCTCCGCGCAGGCCGTGTGGTGCGACGGCGACGCCCACTGGCGTCCCGGACTGATCATGCGTCACGGGGACCTCACCAGCTGGAACTCGGTCTGGGCGGACGACCGGCTGGTCGGCTTCATCGACTGGGATCTGGCCATCCCCGGCGAGGCCATCGACGACCTCGCGCAACTGGCCTGGTACAGCGTGCCCCTGCGGCTTCCCGATCGCCAGCGCCGGGTCGGCTACGGCCAGGGCGGCGCACCGCTCGCGCGGCGGCTCCGGCTGCTGTGTGACGCCTACGGCGCGGACCCGGCCGACGTTCTCGACGCCCTGGCGCGGCTGCAGCGCGACGAGACCGAGCGGATCGCGCGCCTGGGCGTCCTCGGCGAGGACCCCTGGGCCGCGTTCCTGCGGCAGGACTTCATCCCGGAGATCGAGACCGAACGCGCCTGGGCCCTGGAGCGGCGCGCGGAGCTCCTCGGCCACCCCTGACGGCAAGGCCCGACAGGCGCCCGGCGGCGCTCCCGGCCGGCCGGAGCGGGACTATCGCCCCGTGGCCGGCGGCGCGGAGGTGGCCCGCGCGTGGGCGGCGGCGCGGATCGGGGAGGGGCCACAGGCCCAGACCATCACCCGTCCGCCGGCCCGCGCGAGCGGCCGGTCCCAGCCCGCGCGGACCAACCGGGGCCGTCGCAGGGCCAGTTCGGTCCTGGCCCAGTCCGGGAGCAGGCCGATGGAGGCGTTCGTGAGCACCCGCACGGCTGCGCGCTCGCGACGGCTGCGGCCGAAGCCGCGCAGCAGCCCGAGCACCTCCAGTGCGGGCGGTGTGACACGCAACTCCGGCCGCATCCGGGCCAGATAGGCCGCCACCTCGGCACGCGAGCCGGGAATCGCGGTGGCGCCCAGCCGTTCGGCGACGCGGGCGGCCTCGGCGAAGTAGCGGTCGCACTCGTCGGCGGTCAACGGGGTGGCGGCGAAGGCCTGGTAGCCGGCCAGGAAGCAGGACACCTCGGCGGTGTGCACCCAGGTCAGCAGGTCCGGGTCGTCGGCCCGGTAGGGGCGGCCGTCCGGGGCGGTGCCGTGGACCCTCAGGTGGATCCTGCGCACGGCCGCGATCGCCTGCTCGGCCGCCGCCGTCGAGCCCAGCGTCGTGGTGGTCACGAAGCGGGCTGTCCGGTTGAGTCGCCCGGTCGGATCGACCCGGAAGTCGGAGTGCTCGTCGACGGCGGCCATCGCCAGCGGGTGCAGCGACTGCAGCAGCAGGGCCGCGAAACCGCCCACCAGCATCCCGGCCGGATGTCCGTGCACCCGCCACACGACGCTGTCCGCGCCGAACAGACCGGGGTCCCCCGCCGGGTGGTCGTAGCGCTCCAGGTGCAGGTCCCGCCCGTGGACGGTGGCGTTGATCTCGGCCAGCAACCGGGCCCGCAGCGCGGTGAGCGGCGAGCGCCACCCGACCGCACCGGCTTCCGATCCCACCACGTCCGCCCTCCTCGCCCCGAACACCGCCGTCCCACGCAACCTACTCCCTGGGCAGGCCGGCGCCGCGCCGGCCCCACCGGTGCGAGGGCAACATGAGGTCACCTCATGATGGTGATTCGCGCGACCAACACCGGATGCGGCACAGTGGAGATGAACGGCGGTACGAACGGAGCGTGACGGGATGACCGAACGGGCAGTGGACGGCCGGACGGCCGGCGTGGCGGCGCCCGAGCTGCGCCGCAGGCCGGTCCAACAGCGCAGTCTGGAACGGCTGGAGCGGATCCTGGACGCCTGCGCGGAGTTGCTGGACGAGGTGGGCGCCGGCGCGCTCACCACCAAGGAGATCGCCGCCCGGGCGCAGGTCCCGATCGGCACGCTCTACCAGTTCTTCACGGGCAAGCAGAGCCTGTTGGCCGCGCTGGCCCGGCGCAACCTGCAGCGCTACCTCGACCGGCTGACCCGTCGCCTGGACGCCGAGTCGCCCCGCGACATCGGCGGCTTCGTGGACCTGGCGGTCGAGGAGTTCGTCGCGATGAAGCGGGCCGTGCCCGGCTTCGGCGCGCTGGACTTCGGCCTGACCGGGCCGACCCCGCCCGCGCTGGACGACGTGGAGCACCTGCTCGACCTGAGCCTCGACAACAACACCGCGGTGGCCGGACTGCTGCACCGGCTCACCTCCGAGCACCTGTCGGCCGACGGCCGGCGGCCGGGACCGCTGGCCCTGCGGGTGGCGCTGGAGTGCGCCGACGCCGTTCTCAAACTCGCCTTCCAGAGCGACCGGGACGGCGACCCGACCCTGATCGCCGAGTGCAAGGTGCTGCTGCGCCGCTACCTGGCGGGCTGACCCGGGGGCTCGTCGCCGCCCCTGCGGCCCGGACTCCGCCCCGGGCTTCGACCCTGGCTTCGGGAACATGAGTTCCCCACACGTACGGGAAGGCGAGAACCGGCGCCCCGGAAGAGCTAATTCACGGCCCGCTGCCGGGATCTCCCCTCCCGGCGCGTCGGCGGCTCATTAGCGTCCTGGACATGCATGGCGACGACGCCGGCCCGCAGGGGCCGCAGCACCAGCACCCGCCGGGGTGGCACCAGCCCGTGCCACCGCACCCCGAGCCACCGCACCCGGTACCGCCGCACCCCGTGCCCGCACCGCCCGCGGTACCGCCCCATCCGGTGCCACCCCATCCCGTGCCGCCCCCTCCCTCCGCACCGCCGCACCCCGCACCGCCGCGTCCCGAACCGCCGCACCCACGCCCGCCCGACCCCCCGCACGACTGCCACTGTCACTGCCCGCCACATCACCACCGGGACGACC